>NZ_JOBX01000002.1:0-276944 GCF_000720645.1 Streptomyces sp. NRRL S-378 | reverse complement strand
GGCCTCAGGCGGGGGCGGGCGGGGCCGCGGGCAGGGTCCGGTCGAGGCCGTCGGCGAGCATGCCGAAGGCCAGGTCGGCGTCGGCCACGGCGGCCGGGTGGGCCTCGTCGGCACTCTGCCCGGCATCGAGCCGCAGCCAGTTCTCCCGCCCCAGCTCGTGGCGGACCGCCACCAGGTGGACGGCCGCCAGCCGGGCGACGAGCGGCGCCACCGACTCCGCCTCCAGGCCGGCGGCGAGCAGCTCGACCTCGCGGTCGGTGTAGTGGGAGAGGCGCGACTCCAGGCTGGCGGTGGTGTAGAGCAGCCGCTGGAAGGCGAGGACCTCCGGGTGGTCGCAGAGCCCGGTGATCGGGTCCCGCTCGGCGAGGGCCGTCAGGAAGTGCGCGTGCACGGCCCCCACCGGCGTCCGGCCCCCGGGCCGGTCGCGGACGACGCGCGCCACCTCGTCCTGATGGTCGGCGAACCGGTCGAGGAGCAGGTCCTCCTTGGTCGGGAAGTACCGGAAGAGGGTGGGCTTGGACACCTCGGCAGCCGCGGCGACATCCGCCACCGACACGGCGTCGAAGCCCCGCTCCAGGAAGAGTTCCAGTGCCGTGGCCGCCAGCTGGCGGCGCGTACGGAGCTTCTTGCTCTCGCGCAGACCCGTCGTGTTCTCCATGCGCACAGCGTAGCACGAATGAGAGACTGGGTTACTTTTTTAACCGGGTTGCTTTTTGTGCCTGGAGCCGCTTTCCTTGAGACACCGACGAGGAGAGGCCTTCCGATGAACCACACCGATGTACTGATCGCCGGCTCCGGCCCCACCGGTCTGACGCTCGCCTGTGACCTCGCCCTGCGCGGCTTCGCCGTCCGCGTCATCGAGCGGCGCACCGAACCGCACCGCGAATCCCGGGCCAAAGGGCTCCGGGCCGGCAGCCTCGCGATCTTCCAGGAGCTCGGCGTGGCCGGACCGCTGATCGCCGCCGGCACCGCGGGAGTGGTCCTGCGCAAGTACTTCGACGGCCAGCACATCAACGACACCCCCACCCCGGCGGACGCCGGTCTGCTGATCGGGCAGTGGCAGATCGAGGAGGCGCTGCGCGACCGGCTCGCCGGCCGGGGCGTGCGCGTCGAGTACGGGGCGGAGCTCGTCGGCCTCACGCAGGACGGGGCCGGGGTGCGCGCCGAACTGGCGGACGGCAGCCTGATCGCGGCCCGCTACCTCGCCGGTTGCGACGGCGGGCGCAGCACCACCCGCAAGCTGCTGGGCATCCCCTTCGAGGGGAACGGGGAGACGGAGCCCGCCATGGTCATCGGTGATGTCAGGGCGCCGGGGCTCGGCCGGGACGTCTGGCACCAGTGGTTCACCTCGGAGGGCGGCGGGATGCTCCTCTGCCCCATGCCGGGCACGGACACCTTCCAGCTCCAGGCCTCACCCGAGAACGACGAGCACGGCGAACCGCTGCCGCCCTCCCTGGAGAGCTTCCAGCGGATCTTCGACCGGTGCGCCGGGATGCCGGACGTCCGGCTGGAGGACCCCACCTGGCTCTCCTCCTGGCGGGTCAATGTCCGCATGGCCACCCGGATCCGCGAGGGCCGGGTCCTGCTCGCCGGGGATGCCGCGCATGTGCACCCCATAGCCGGCGGGCTGGGCATGAACACCGGCATCGCGGACGCGGCGGCGCTCGGCCGGGCGCTGTCCGCCGCCCTCGCCGGGCCGGACGCGGACGCGGCCCTGGCCGCCTACGAGGCGGAGCGGCTGTCGGTGGCCGCGGGGGTCCTGGCCGACACCGCCGAGCGGTACGAGAGGGTCGTGGAGGCCGTCCGGACCCCCGGCCGCGGGACGGAGGTCGGACTGGACTGACATGGCGCCGCCCTCCGGCGCCGCGCTCCGGCGCCGCACCGGAGGCGGGCGCCACCGGGACCGCCCGGCCCGGGCCGCCATGGGCCCGGGCAGCGTCAGGAAGGTGTGGGCACCGCGTCCGAGAGGGAAAGGGCGTGGATGCGGTCGGGGGCCCCGGGGCGGGCGTAGTACCAGCCCTGGGCGGTGTCGCAGCCGAGGGCGCGCAGCTGGGCGGCCTGTGCTCCGGTCTCCACGCCCTCGACGGTGACGGCGAGTTCGAGGCTGTGGGCCAGCGCGACGATCCCCTCCACGATCTTCACGTCGACCGGGTCCGCGGGCTGCTGCTGCATCCCCCGGGTGAAGGAGCGGTCGAGCTTGAGCACACTGACCGGCAGGCGCCGCAGGTTGGCCAGGTTGGAGTAGCCGGTGCCGAAATCGTCGAGGGCGATGTCCACGCCGAGTTCGGCCAGGCGGCGCAACGGCTCCAGCAGTTCGTCGTCCGCCCCTATCAGGGCCGATTCGGTGACTTCCAGGCACAGCGCGCCCGGGGCGAGGCCGGACTTCTCCAGCACCGCCACGGTGTCGGCGACCAGGCCCGGGTGGTGCAGTTGGGTCGGCGACAGGTTGACGTTGATCCGCAGGGCCGCGCCTCCGTGCTCGCGCTGCCAGACGCGGGCCTGGCGGACGGCCTCCTCGAGGACCCACCGGCCGAGGGGCACGATCAGTCCGGTCCGTTCGGCGAGCGGGATGAAGCGGTCCGGGCCGAGCACCCCGTACTGCGGGTGGGACCAGCGCACCAGTGCCTCGGCACCGTGCACGGTGCCGTCGCGCATGTGGACCAGCGGCTGGTACTCGATGAAGAACTCGCCGCGCTCCAGCGCCGCCGGCAGGGCGTTGGTCAGGCCGTGCCGGGTGATCGCCCGGGCGTCGGCCTCGGCGTCGGCGAACTCGAAGCGGTTGCCGCCCGCCGCCTTGGCCCGGTACATCGTGATGTCGGCGCTGCGCAGTACCTCGGCCGGGGTGCGCTCCTTGGCCCGGCCCTCGACGATGCCGATGCTGCCCCGGACCGACAGCTCCCGGCCCTCCAGCCGGATCGGCGTCGACAGGGCCGTCAGGATGCGGACCGCGAGGTCGGTGACCTTCTGCTCGGTGTCGGGGCCGGTGGTCAGCGCGACGAACTCGTCGCCGCCGAGCCGGGCGACGACCTCGCCGGGGCCGGTCGCGCAGCTCTGCAGCCGGTCGGCGACCTCCACCAGGAGCCGGTCCCCCGCAGAGTGCCCGAGGCTGTCGTTGACCGCCTTGAAGCCGTCGAGGTCCAGGTAGCACAGGCCGTAGCGGTCGCCCCCGGACCCGCTGAGGGCCTTCTCCAGGCGCTCGAAGAACAGCGTCCGGTTGGGCAGTCCGGTGAGGGCGTCGTGGGTGGCCTCGTAGCGCAGGCGCAGGTTCAGCAGCCGGCGTTCGGTGGTGTCCTCCATCAGCGCCAGCTGGTACTGGGGCTTGCCCTCGGCGTCGCGCAGCAGCGACACCGTGAGGTTGGTCCAGAGCACGGTCCCGTCGTGGCGGTAGTAGGGCTTCTCCACGCGGTAGCTCTCGCGCTCGCCGCGCACCAGCTCGCCGTACATCCGCCACACGTGCGGAGTGTCGTCGGGGTGCCCCCACTCGCTGACGTTGCGGCTGCGGACGTGCCCTTCCAGGCCGCCGAACATCTGCAGCAGCGTGTCGTTGACCTCCAGGACGTTCCCGTCGAGGTCGGCGATGCCGATGCCGACGGCCGCGCCCTCAAAGACCGCCCGGAAGCGTTCCTCGCTGGCGTGCAGGGCCTGCTGGGCGTCGGTGCGGGCGGTCAGCGCGGAACGCGCGATGGCCTCCTGCTCGCTGAGGGTGCGCTCGCGCAGTGCCCGGGCGTATCCGGCGGCGATCGCGTGCTGGAGCCGGGCGCAGCGCGCGTGGTATTCGGCGGTGGCCTCCACTCCGGATCCTTCGAGTCCGGCCGGCCCGCAGTAGAGGACCAGGTAGGACTCGATCACGCCGAGGGTGCCGGCGAGGGCCTCGGGGTCGGTGCAGTGCACGGCGACCAGTTCCGCCCCCACCCGCTGGGCGACGGCGGCGTCGAAGGGCCGGGCGTGCAGGGCCTCGGTGAGCGTCCGGGTGAGCGGCACCAGGTGCCGCTCGAACTCGGGCCGGGTCAGCGAGGTCGCGGTGACCGGGAAGATCGCCCGGCCCCAGATCGTCGCGAAACGGGAGATCCGGTCCTCGATGCCGCCGTCGGGCCCCGCCGCGGGTTGCGCGTGCGGTGCGGGCGCGGCTGCGGGCGCCGCGACGGTGTTCGGCGCGCCCGCCGTCTGTGCCGGAAGTCTCACGCCTTGCGTCCCACACCTGCGTAGCCCGAGAACGCGTAGGGATCCTCCGGTGCCTCGCCGTCCTCCCCGTCCTTTGCGCGGTCCGGGCGCCAGTCGGGCATGGAGACCAGCCCGGGCTCCACCATCTCGAACCCTTCGAAGAAGCCTCCGATCTGCTCCCTGGTCCGCATGACCAGGGGGTTGCGGATGTCCCGGTAGACGCCGACGGCGCCGCCCGCGACCTCCTCCGTGAGCGGGATGCCCTCGTACGAGGCGTGCGTGAGGATCAGCAGGCTGCCGGGGGCCAGCGCGTCGCGCAGTTCGGCCACGGCGTCGTACGGGCGGTCCGAGTCCTCGAGGAAGTGCAGGACGGCGACGAGCAGCAGGGCGACCGGGCGGTCGAGGTCGAGGAGCTGTCCGACCTCGGGGGCGGCCAGGATCTCCTTGGGCTTGCGGAGGTCCGCGGCGACGACGTCGGTGTGCTCGTCGTCCATCAGGACGGCATGGCTGTGCGCCACTGCCACCGGGTCGTGGTCGACGTAGACGACGCGGGCAGCCGGGGTGGCGGCCTGGGCGATCTCGTGGACGTTGCCGAAGGTGGGGATGCCCGAGCCGATGTCGAGGAACTGCGTGACGCCCTCGGCGACGGCGTGCCGGACGGCACGGCGCATGAACGCCCGGTTGGCCTGCATGATCTTGGGCAGGCCCGGCATGAATTCCATGGCGCGTCGGGCCGCCTGGCGGTCGACCTCGAAATTGTGGGACCCGCCGAGGTAGTAATCGTAGATGCGGGACACGCTCGGCACCGAGATGTCGATGCCTGGCGGGGCCCAGGCGGGGCGCTCCATCGGGATCTCCAAGCGTTGTTCCTGCGGCGGTCCGCGCGGGGTCGGACTCCTGTCCGAGCCGAATGTACTGATCATTGACCAACAGGGCGAGCAAAAGCGGAAATTGGCGATCCGTTCTTCGTCACACACCAAAGGCACCCGGCGGCCTCCGCGGAGCAAAAGACCGGTACCGACAAATCCCTTTTGGGAATTGACCGGAGGGTGATCGGACTCCACCGCAACCGTTCCGCGGCTGGCTCAAACCTATCCGGTCGGCACTCCACCCGTTCAGGCGAACCGGGGCCGAGCCTCGCGTGCGCGGGGGCGCGCGGCTCCATGCTCCCCGGGTGAACAGAGCCTGTGCCAGGCGCCTGCTGGCGGTCCCGGTCCTGCTGTGGGCGGCGCTGTCCGTCACGCCGGCCGTGGCTGATAGCAGCGCCTACGCGACGACCGACTCCGGCGACGGCGCGAGCGCCACCGCCGTGGTCGCGGCGGCCTCCGGCGACGGCCGCGGACGCGGCCGGGGTGGTGGACATCACGGTGACGACCACCGCTCCGACCACGGAAGACACCGTGGTGACGGCCGCGGCGGGGGGCATCACGGCCGCCCCCACTGCCCACCGCCGCCACCCCCGCCGTGTCCGCCGAAGCCGTCCCCGAAGCCCACCCCGCCGCCCGAGCCGAAGCCCACTCCGCCGCCGCCGAAGCCCACGCCGAGCCCGGTGCCGACCCCACCGCCCCCGCCACCGAAGCCCGCGCCCGCGCCGCCCAGGGCCGCACCCCGACCCGTACCGAAGCCCGTCCTGCCCGCACCGGTCCCGCCGAAGCCGAAGCCCGCCCCGCCCCGGGCGGCGAAGGCCCCGGCACCGCCTCCGCCGCCGCCCCCCGCGGTGGCCGCGCCCCCACCGAAACCGGTGGCCCGCCCGGCGTACACCGCGGCGACCCGTAAACCGGCCAAGCACCACATCTCGCCGGTCACCTTCACCCTGCTGACCGCGGCTCCCGCAGTGCTCGCGATCGTCGCGCTGCGCCCGCGGTGAACCGCCCGACGTCAACCGATCTGGAGTCATCTTGTCGGAATGGCTCGTCCTGTCCCTCGCGATGGCCGCGGCCTGTGCCGTGGTGCTGTCCATCGCCTTCTTCAATCACCGCAGGATCGGCGAGGACGACGATCCGAACGAGACCCCGGACGTCATCGAGTACATGACGATGATGATCGGGGTGATCTTCGCGATCGTGCTGGGCCTGGCGATCGCGGGCGTCTGGGAGGGGCGCGGAGCCGCCCAGGAATACGTACGCCAGGAAGCACAGGCCCTGCACGAGGTCAGCGTCCGCTCGCAGGTCTACCCGGCCGAGGTCCGGACGAGGATCCGGGCAGACGTCGACGCGTACGTGACCTTCGTGGTGGACACGGAGTGGAAGGCGATGGCGGACGACGGCGAACTCACGGACCGCGGCGGGGAGCTGCTGGAACGCATCCGCCGGGACGTCACCGACTACGAGCCGCAGACCGACCACGAGGGCCAGGCCTACCAGCCGCTCGTCGACCAGGTGGCGGTGGCCGACGACGCCCGCAGCGCACGCGGCGCGAGCGCGGGGGCCACCATGCCGGGCGTGGTCTGGTTCGGGCTGATCACCGGAGCGCTGATCACGGTGGGGCTGATCTTCACCCTGCAGATCCGGCGCTCGTTCCGGGAGTTGCTGCTGGCCGGGCTGTTCAGCGCGTTGATCGCCTTCCTGCTGTTCCTGATCTGGGACTTCGACGCGCCGTTCGGGCGGGGCATCTCGGCCACCGCCGAACCGTTCCTGACGCAGTTCTCCCATCTGGACCTCGGCGGCTGATGCCGCCCGGCAAACCGGGGACGGGCCTCCCGTCCCCGGTTCGGCCTACGGCCATGCCCCATTCGCCCGTTCCTGATCGCGGGCCCCGGCACCCGCGCCTAGCGTGGCGGACATCGAGGCGCACGACCCCCCACGTGCGGAAACCGTTCCGCGGCTGCTCCTCGGGGATCCGGAGAATCAACCATGGGTGCGATACGTCCCTGCGTCACCGCCCTGCTGAGTGCCGGCGCCACGTCCGCCGTATTCACGCTCGGAGCCCTCGGCGCGCCGGCCGCGTCCGCGGCCGAGGCCCGGACCGACACCCGGGCCGTGCCCCGGGCCGAGAAGCACGCGGACGGACAGGCCCGGCGGGTCACGTCGTTCGGTTTCACCCTCACCCCCTCGACCGTCGCCCCCGGCGGCCAGGTGGTGCTCGCGGTCAGCGGCTGCAACGCCGCCTACTCCACGGCCTCCTCCGGTGTGTTCGACACCGTGAGCATCGCGCGCGGCCAGAGCGTACGGGCCACCGTGGACCGGGACGCCCGGCCCGGTGCCGTGTACTCCGTCTCCTTCACGTGCAACGGGGAGACCGGCTCGGCCGATCTGACGATCGCCGGCGGCACCAGCAGGCCCACGACGAGTTCCACGAGGACGGCCACCGCCACGGGCCCGGTGACGAACCCCGCCGTGGCCCCCGTCACCACCACCTCCGCCCGCGGTGTCCGCGGCGGCCTCGGCGGCAGCGTGGCCGGGATGGACCCGGTGGAACTCGGCGTCGGCGCCGGCCTCTTCCTCGCCGCAGCGGGCGGCTCGGCGTACGCCCTGCGCCGCAGGGCCTCCGGCCGCGGTCATTGAATCCCCCGCGTGTCCCCCTCCACCGCCGGTCGCCCCGGGTCCTCGGGGAGGACGCGGGGCGACCGGCGGAACGGGCGGCGCCTGACCGGGAGGGCCTTCCGGTCAGCTCCGGCCGCGGAGCGGACGGCGACGGCGCAGCACGTGGGCACCCGCACCCAGGGCGGAGGCGCCGACCAGGCCCGCGCCGATGGCCGTCTCGGCGGTGGACGGGCCGAAGGACCCGCCGATGCCGCCCTGCGAGGGGTTGCCCTCGAGGATCCGGAACCGGGCCGTGGCGACCAGGTTGCTGTCGTTGCACTTGACCGACAGCGTGTGGGTGCCAGGAGAGGCGTGGTTGAAGATCCGCACGGTTGCGAACCCGATCGATCCGGCGGACAGGTTCGCCGGCGGAAAGTTTCCGTGCGAGGTGACGGTACCGCCGTGACCGCAGCCCGCCGCGCTCACCTGCATCGTGGACCCCTGGTGCACGGCGTACGGGTTCACCGAGATGTTGCTGGGGCCGTTCCCACCCCCATTCCCACCCCGGCCCCCCGGGTCCTGGTTCGCGGAGGCGAGCGGGGCACTGAGGCCGAGCGCGGCACATGCTGCCGCCGTCACGGTAAGAGCGCGCAAGACACGCATGGTGGAACCTCCAGCGGGAAGCGCCCCGGAGCGTCGGCCCCGGATGATCGACGAGAACGCCTCCCACGTCGAACCCTCGGGTCGTCCCGCAATCCGCGCATGTCCGGCTTTGGGCCGCCCGGTTGAGCGACACGCCGAAGCGCGGACGTCCGCGCCGACGGATCCGCAGGTCACGACCCGTCAGGCATTTATGTGACGATTACCTGGATGGGCGCATCCCTTCCGGCCCCTTCGGGCCCCTCCACGGCCGCGGCCACCCGTTCGCCCCTCCCCTCTCGCCGACCTGCCGCCCCGGCCTTAGCGTGCGTGAAGCAGGGCGTACAGGGGTGGGACGGGAACGCGGGTCGGGACCCCCGCGTCGGGAAGGGAGAACGATGGGCGAGGACGAGACAGGGCACTCGCGCAAACGCTCGCCGTGGGGCGTAATCGCCCTGGTCATGCTCACCGGCCTCGCCATGGTGCGGAACGGCGTGAACATCGACGACGGACCGCCCCAGCCCACCGCGGCCTCGGCCGTCGCGGTGACGGCCGACCAGTTGCCGGCGAATCCGCCGACGCCGCCCGCGGACATGGAGCTGCTGGAGCACTCGTCCGTGCAGCGCATCCGGATTCCCACGATCAACGTGGACGCACCGGTGATGACGGTCGGGCTGGACGCGGAGGGCTGGATCGACGCGCCGCCGCCGCAGGAGCGCAACCTCGCGGGCTGGTACCTCAACGGCATCTCGCCGGGGCAGCGGGGCTCGGCGGTGATCGTGGGCCACGTGGACAACGCGCAGGGCCCAGCGGTCTTCTACGGCCTGGGCTCGGTCAAACCGGGCAACCGGATCGAGGTGGAGCGGTACGACGGGCGCACGGCGGTGTTCGAGGTGTACGGCGTGGAGGTGTTCTCCAAGGAGGCCTTCCCCGGGGCCCGTGTGTACGGGGACACCGGCCACGCGGAACTCCGGGTGATCACCTGCGGCGGCGGATACTCCAAGGCGCGCGGGTACGACGGCAACGTGGTCGTCTTCGCCCGGATGGTGGACGCCCGCTGAACGGGGCGGGGCCGGGGGAAGTCCCGGCCCCGCCCCGCTGTCAGTGCGCCGCCACGGCGGACAGGGTCGGCAGGGTCATCCGGTAGCCGCGTGCGAGCAGTTGGGGCAGGTAGGAGGCGATGGCCTGGACGCTCTGCGCCCGGTTGCCGCCCGCGTCGTGCGACAGCACGATCGCGCGGGGCCCGGCACCGCGCAGGACCCGGGAGACGATGGTGGTGACGCCGGGCTCCTCCCAGTCCAGGCTGTCCACGGTCCAGGCGAGCGGCTCCATCCCCAGTTCGGCCCCGATCTCGAAGGCGGCCCGGTTCCACTCCCCGTAGGGCGCCCGGAACCACTGCGGCGCCTCGCCCACGGCCCGCTGGACGACCTCGCTCGTGCGGCCGATCTCGGCGGCGAGGGCCGGCCGGCTCAGCTTGGGGATGTGCGGGTGGGTCCAGGTGTGGTTGCCGATGACGTGCCCCTCGTCGACCATGCGGCGCAGCAGGCCCTTGTTCTCCGCGGCCATCTCCCCGCAGACGAAGAACATGGAGCGCACGCCGTAGCGGCCGAGGGTGTCGAGGATGGCCGGGGTGTAGCGGGGGTCCGGCCCGTCGTCGAAGGTGAGCACCATGGAGCTGTCGGTGTGCGCGTCGGCCGGGAGTTCCAGGATGGGCCGGCTGCGTACGGCCGGTTTCACCGCGGCCGGCCGGGCGGGGGCGTCCGCCGTCATGGGGCGCAGCCGGTAGGCCTTCTCGGGCAGGGCCCCGGGGAGCGCGCCGGGCGCGCCCGCCGCGGGGTTCGGGCCGGGCCCGGACGCGGGCCCCGGTGCGCCCGGTGTCGCGGGCGTACCGCCCTCGATGCCGTTGCGCGTGGTGATCAGTCCGGCGGCTGCGACTCCGAGGAGGACGGCGGTGCGCAGGAGCACGCGCCGCCCTACTGTCGGCTCGTCTTTTTTCATTATTACTACGTATCAACGACATCCCCGCCGATGCCGAGAGGCGCGGACGCGCCCCGTTGCGCTCACCCGTGCGGACCAGCCGTGCGGCCGGCCGATCCCCGCGGCGGCCGGTCAGCCGCGCCGCACCAGGGGGAACGGAAGGGTCTCGCGGATCGTCAGGCCCGTGAGGAACATGACGAGGCGGTCCACGCCGATGCCGAGGCCGCCGGTCGGCGGCATCGCGTATTCGAGGGCGTCCAGGAAGTCGTTGTCGAGTTCCATGGCCTCGGGGTCGCCGCCTGCCGCGAGCAGGGACTGGGCGGTGAGCCTGCGCCGCTGTTCGACGGGATCGGTCAGTTCCGAGTAGGCGGTGCCCAGTTCGGTGCCGAAGGCGACGAGGTCCCAGCGCTCGGCGAGCCGGGGGTCCCGGCGGTGCTGGCGGGTGAGCGGGGAGACGTCGGTCGGGAAGTCCTTGTAGAAGGTGGGGAGTTCGGTCCGCTCCTCCACCAGCCGTTCGTACATCTCCAGGACCACGTCGCCGCGGGTGTCCTCGGGCCCGTGGGGGACCTTGGCCCGGTCGCACAGCCTGCGCAGCACGCTCTCCTCGGTGTCGGCGTCGACCTCCTCGCCGAGGGCCTCGCTGATGGCCCCGTACATGGTCTTGACCGGCCAGGTTCCGGAGATGTCGTGGACGGCGAGCTTCCCGTCGGCGCCCGCCTTGTGCGCGACCGGTGAGCCGAAGGCCGCCGTGGCGGCTCCCTGGATCAGTTCCCGGGTGAGGTCGAGCATGACGTCGTAGTCGGCAAAGGCCTGGTAGGCCTCCAGCATCGTGAACTCGGGGTTGTGCTTGTAGGAGACGCCCTCGTTGCGGAAGGTGCGGCCCATCTCGAAGACCTTCTCCATGCCGCCGACGCAGAGCCGTTTGAGGTACAGCTCGGGCGCGATGCGCAGGTACAGGTCGAGGTCGTAGGCGTTGATGTGGGTGCGGAAGGGCCGGGCGTTGGCGCCGCCGTGGATCTGCTGGAGCATCGGGGTCTCGACCTCCAGGTAGCCGCGGTCGAGCAGCCCCTGGCGCAGCGCCTGGACGGCGCTGGAGCGGGCCCGTACGACGTCGCGCGCCTCGGGGCTGGCGACGAGGTCGAGGTAGCGGCGGCGGACCCGGGCCTCCGGGTCGGCGAGCCCCTTGCGTTTGTCGGGGAGGGGCCGCAGGCACTTGCCGGTGAGCTGCCAGGAACGGACGACGAGGGAGAGCTCGCCGGTCCGGCTGGCGCCGGGCACGCCGGTCACGAGGACGTGGTCGCCGAAGTCGACCTGCGAGGTGAAGGAGTCGAGCACCTCGGGGCCGGCCTCGTCGCGGGTCAGCATCAGTTGTATGTCGCCGGACCAGTCGCGCAGGACGGCGAAGACCACGCCGCCGAGGTCGCGTACGACCATCACGCGCCCGGCGAGGGTGGCGGGCTCGGTGGTCCGGGCGCCCGGCGGGTGGCTCGGGTGGGCCGCCTTGAGCTGGGCGACGGTGTGGGTGCGCGGGCGGATCCCCACCGGGTAGGGGTCGGTGCCGGACGCCCGGATGCGCTCGAGTTTGGCGTGGCGTACGCGTACCTGTTCGGGCAGCCGCTCCACGGGCACGCCGGGGAGCTCCTCCCCCACCGCTTCCAGGCCCAGGGAGTCGATGGGGGGCAGCCCCTCGGTGGTGGCGGGGGCGGTGACGCCCTTGGGGTGGGCGTTGCCCCACAGGGTGCGCAGGCTGGGTACGGAGACGAAGCCCTCGGCGATGCCTGAGGCGAGGCTGACCCGGGCGAGCGAGCCGGCGTCCTGGTAGCAGAGGAACCGCGGGTACCACTCGGGGCCGTACTTGACGTTCGAGCGGTACAGCGCCTCCAACTGCCACCAGCGGGAGAAGAAGAGCAGCAGTCTGCGCCACACCTTCAGGACGGGGCCGGCGCCGATGCGGCCGCCCTCTTCGAAGGCGGACCGGAAGACGGCGAAGTTGAGGGAGATGCGGCGCACGCCGAGGCCGGGGGCGGCGGCGCACAGTTCGGCGACCATGAACTCCATGACCCCGTTGGGTGCGGTGCGGTCGCGGCGCATCAGGTCGAGGGAGATGCCGTCGCCGCCCCAGGGGACGAAGGAGAGCAGGGCGATCAGCTCGCCCTCGGCGTTGAAGGCCTCGACCAGCAGGCAGTCCCCGTCGGCGGGGTCGCCGAGCCGGTCCAGGGCCATGGAGAAGCCCCGTTCGGTCTCGGTGTCCCGCCATCGGTCCGCCCGGTCGACGATGGTCCGCATCTCGTCCTCGGACAGGGCCGAGTGGCGGCGGATGACGGTGGTCGCACCGGCGCGCTTCACGCGGTTGACGGCCTGGCGGGTGACGCGCATGTCCCGGCCGTCGAGGTCGAAGTGGGCGACGTGCAGGATGGCCTCGTCGCCCAGTTGGAGGGCGCTCAGCCCGGACCGGGCGAAGGCGGTGGCGCCGTCCTCGGACGCGCCCATCACGGCGGGCTGCCAGCCGTAGCGGCGGGCCACGGCCAGCCAGGCGTCGATGGCGGCGGACCAGGCGGCGGGGTCGCCCACCGGGTCGCCGCTGGCGAGGCAGACGCCGGCTTCGACGCGGTAGGTGACGCCGGCCCGGCCGTTGGGGGCGAAGACGACGGCCTTGTCGCGCCGGGTGGCGAAGTAGCCGAGCGAGTCGGCCCGTCCGTACGCACCGAGGAGGGCCCTGATCCGGGGCTCCTCGTCGCCGTGCAGGGCCGCGGTCAGGCGCTGGGAACGGAAGAGGGTGGCGGCCGCGTTGAGCAGGGCGACGGCGCCGAAGAGGCCGAGGAGGAAGTACAACGGCCGGGGCGGGCGGCCGTCGAACTGCCGGGCCGAGAAGAGGCCGCCGAAGACCTGCTTGGCGGCCCAGTCCAGCCACTGGCCGCGGGGCAGGGAACCGGGGAAGAGGGCGACGAGGGCCCAGCCGAGGAGGACCGCGGCCAGCATGCCGAGTCCGAGCACGATCAGGGCGTGCCACAACGCCCCGGGGCGGGACGCGGCGTAGAACTCCTTGCGGGCGGCGATCAGTACGGCCATGGCGGCGACGGCCAGGGCCATGGACGAGATGCCGATCCAGTAGTCGCCGACCGCGATGTCCAGCAGGTCGTCGACGATCAGCAGGGCCAAATAGGTGATGACCATCCACCAGGCGACCTTCTTGCGGGTCCCGAGGGCCGCCGCGAAGAGGAAGAGGAAGACGGCGTAGGCGAGGTTCGCGCTGACCGGTACGACGATCAGGTCGAGGAAGCGCACGACGTGCCGCAGGAGGCGCCGCAGCGTCGGGGAGAGCGACAGCAGCGCGCACAGCAGGCCGATCGTCCCGAAGAACGCGCCGAACCCGTCGGGCACCCGGTTCAGGAAGCGGCTGCGGGATCCGTGCGTCTCCTGCGCGGTGGCACTCATGTTTCGCACTGTAGGGAGGGGTGCGCCGGTGCGCGCGCCGAGCGGCGGGGGGCTCCGCGCACGCCACGTCCTATCCTCGCAGGGTGACGGAGCACGTGAACACGGGATTCGAACGCGGTACCGACGGCCCGAAGGTGGTCCTGGCCGGGGTGGACGGTTCGGAGTCCTCGCTGCGGGCGGCGGCCTACGCGGCCGGCCTGGCCCGGCGGCAGAACGCCCTGCTGGCACTGGTGTACGTCCAGCCGGTGGTGCCGGCCGGAGCGGCGCTCGGCGCGCCCGTGGCCGACACCACCGGGGAGATCGCGGAGGGACTGGTGGCCGAGATCCGGGCATCGGCGGAGCGGCTCAAGGGCATCTACGAGGTGCGCTGGGAGTTCCACACCTTCCGCGGCGACCCCTACTCCGGCCTGGTCAGCGCGGCGCAGGAGCTGATGGCGGACGCGGTGGTGGTCGGCGCCTCGGAGCAGGCGGGGCACCGCATCGTCGGCTCGGTGGCGATCCGCCTGGTCAAGGCGGGCCGCTGGCCGGTGACCGTGGTCCCCTGAGCCACACCCTCCGCCCGGGCCGGGTCACGGGCACGGCCACGACCACGGCCACGGGCGAGTGAGACGGAGCGGCGCGGCGCTGGAACGGGTCCGGGCGCGCGGAGGAAACCGTGAGGCACGAGCGGTTTTCGAGCACGTACGGCCCTGTGGGTCCGGCACAGGGCGCGCCGGAGGCGAACCGAGCGAACCGAGCCCCTAGCGTGCGGCCACCAGGCCGTCCTTGGCGGCGCCGCGGCTGAGGACGGCCTCGGTGATCTCGTCCCGGGCGGCCTCGTAGTCCTGGCGGCCCGGGTCCTTCGCGAGGGCGTCGGGGAGGTGGACGACCCGGCCGGCGGAAAGGTCCATCATCTGCGGCACGAACTCGGCCTTGGTGACCTGCCAGCGCTGCCCGGCCCCGGCCGGCGGGGTGAAGGTGAAGCGGCCGATCGAGCCGTAGTTGCCGCGCATGTCGCGGGCGCCGCTGTGGTTGAACATCTCGCCCGCCACCTGGTCGCCCATGCCGTAGACGATCCAGGTCCCGTTGACCTTCTCGTAGGGCTGGGGAATGTGTGCGTGCGTACCCAGGATCAGATCGATGTCGGGCCGGCCGCCGGTCCGGGAGGCGGTCAGCGCCCTGCCCAGCGAGAGCTGGGTCCCGTCCGGTTCGGTCTGCCACTCCGTGCCCCAGTGGACGCTCACCAGCACCACGTCCGCGCCCGCCTTCCGGGCGGCCCGGGCGTCCGCGATGATCCTGTCCTGCTTCATCAGGTTGACCGCCCACGGCTGGCCGACGGGCATCGGGTAGCCGTTGGTGTCGTAGGTGTACGCGAGGTGCGCCACCTTGGCCGAGCCCGCCGTGTACGTGGTGACCGCGGCCGCCTCGGCCGCCGTACGGGCCGACCCGGCGTGCCGCAGGCCGACCTTGTCGAAGCGGTCCAGTGTGCGGCGCAGCCCGGCGGCGCCGTCGTCGAGGGTGTGGTTCGAGGCGGTGGAGCAGCCGTCGTAGCCGGCGTCCTTCAGACCGTCGGCGACCTCCGGCGGGGACGTGAAGGCCGGGTAGCCGGAGAAGGGCCCGCCCTCCTCCCCGTAGATCGTCTCCATGTGGCAGAGGGCCAGGTCGGCTCCCGAGACCACGGCCTTGACGCCGGAGAACATCGGCCTGAAGTCGTAGCCGTCGTCCTGCGCGTCGTTCGCCGCGCGCTGGATGACCGAGGTGTGCGGCAGTACGTCGCCGCTCGCGACCAGGGTGAAGCCCTGGGCGGCGGGCGCACCGGCGGCGCTGGAGGGAGCGGGCGGGCCCGATTCCCCGAGGCGGGCCGGGGCGGTGTCCCCGGCGGCCGAGCATCCCGCCGCCGCGGACAGCAGGAGGGCGGAGAGCAGGGCGAGGGCCCCGGGCCGGGTGCGCGTGGTCATCAATCGGCTCCCATTTATACGACTATCTGACATGTCATCATCTGCAATCCACAGAACAACACGCAGCAAGTCAAGGACCGGCCCCGTGTCCGGCCGACGAGCCCACTCCGACGGCGGGCACCGCACGCCCCCTGCCGTTCGCCGCGCCGTTCGACCGTTCACCGTCCGGCACGGCCGCCCGTCGGACCACCCGGTTGCTTGGGCGCAACGCCGGGGCAGGACGGTTCCGGGGCGGCTCCGCCCAGGTCAGGGTGGACGGGGCACCGCCCTCATGGACCCCCCGCGCACCCCGGAAGGAGCCACACGTGCCGCTCTCCCCCACCCTCCCGCGTACGGATCCCGAGGCGCTGGCCGAACTCCAGCGCGACCACGGGCGGGCCCTGTTCGGATTCCTGGTCGGCCTCACCGCCGGTGACGCCCAGCGCGCGGAGGACCTCGTGCAGGAGACCCTCGTACGGGTCTGGCAGCACCCGGAGGCCCTGGCCAGCGGGCACGACTCCATGCGGCCCTGGCTGTTCACCGTGGCCCGGCGGCTCGCGATCGACGCCCGGCGGGCCCGGCTGTCACGGCCGCTGGAGGTGGACCCCGAGGGGCTGGAGCAGGCACCCGCGCCCGAGGACGCGGTGGCCGGGTCGGTCACGGCGATCGACGTACGGCGGGCCGTGGGATCCCTGGGGCAGGAGCACCGCGAGGTGCTGCTCCAGGTCTACTTCCGCGACCGGTCGGTGGCGGAGGCCGCCGCCGAGCTCGGCATCCCGGCGGGAACCGTCAAGTCCCGCACGTACTACGCCCTTCGCGCCCTGAGGAAGGGCCTCCAGGGCTACGGCTACGGCCTCGGCGCCTGAAACCCCCACCCGGGAAGGGGTCCCGGAACGGCGTGAAGGGATGCGGACCGGACAAAAAGCGCATCGAATTCGACATAAGACCGTCCAAGTTGAGTAAACATCCCCCGCGCCGTCAGTCGCTCGGTGAAGGCTCGGGGCTGACGACGGGACGCTCGACGCGCGGGAGAAGGTGGAACGGTGCAGCCCGAGGGTACGAACGGCACCAGTGACGGTGGGCTCGCGGTGCCCATGGCCTGGCTCTACGCCGAGTACATCGCCGACGAACTGCTGCGCACGGGCCGGCTGATCCCGGTCAGCACGCTGGAGTTCCGGGCGGGACGGGACACGCTCGCCCTGACCATCTACCTCTCCGACGCGGCCGGCGAGCTCTCCGGGATCCGCGTGGTCTCACAGCTCGACGAGTGGCTGTCGCTGACGGCGTACGGCCACCCCTGGCGCGACTGGGTGCACACCCGCTTCCTCGACCTGGGCGAGGCGGCCCGGGAGAGCGGCAGCGGCGAGGACCCCGACCTGGAACTGGCCCGGGCGGCATGGCGCTGGCTGGACGGGACCGAACTGTTCGCGACCAATCTCGACCCGGGGCGGCACGGCCACACCGACACCCCTCCGGAACTGGACGAGAACGCGCGCGTGTGGACCCCGGCCTGGCAGCTCGGGCTGCCTCTGGGCCACCTGGCGATGCACCTGTTCTGACCGGCGGCGCAGCCGCTACCCGGACCGGTCGGCCGGATCCATCACCAGGCCCGTGAAATCGGCCTCGTTGCGCTCCGCCCGGCGGACGTACCACCGGGCGATCAGCCACATCACCGGATACACCAGCAGCCCCAGCACCAGCCAGACGAGCGGCCCCGATCGGGCCCGGGGCAGCGCGAACACCAGGGGCAGTGTCCCGACCAGACAGGCCAGCGCGGCCAGCGCCCCGAGGCCCGCGCGCAGCTGGCTGCGCATGAGGGCCCGTACGTAGGTGGCCCCGAGGCTGGTCTGCTCGGAGATCTCCGAACGGGCCGGGGTGTGGGCGGGCGCCCGGCGGCGGGCGCCCCGGGGCACCCCGGTGACGACCTCGCGCCGGGGCGGCGACTGCTGCTCCTCGGGCATGGTGCCGGAGTCTACGCAGCGCTCCGCTATTTGAGGAGGCGCGAGAGCCGCCGGTCGGCGAGCGGCTTCCCGCCGGTCTGGCAGGTGGGGCAGTACTCCAGCGAGGAGTCGGCGAAGGACACCGAGCGGATCGTGTCCCCGCACACCGGGCACGGCTCGCCGGCCCGGCCGTGCACGCGCAGGCCGCTCTTCTTCTCGGCCTTGAGCTTCCCGGCTGTGACGCCGTGCGCCCGGCCGACCGCTTCGCGCAAGGTGTCCCGGACCGCGGCGTGCAGCTGAGTGATCTGCTCCTCGCCGAAGGAGGAGGCGAGCTTGAACGGCGACACGCGGGCGGCGTGGAGGATCTCGTCGCTGTAGGCGTTGCCGATCCCCGCGATCACGCTCTGGTCCCGCAGGACCCCCTTGATCTGACGCCGCTCCCCCGCGAGCAGCGCGGCGAAGGCGTCCCGGTCGAAGCCGTCGGCGAGCGGATCGGGGCCCAGCCGGGCGATGCCGGGTACCTCCTGCGGGTCGCGGACCACGTACACGGCGAGCCGCTTCTGGGTCCCGGCCTCGGTGAGGTCGAAACCGCCGCCGCCGTCGAGGGAGACCCGCAGGGCCAGCGGCCCCTTGCCGGGCCGCGGCGGCTGCGCGGGCAGGGAGTCCTGCCAGCGCAGCCAGCCGGCCCGGGCCAGGTGGGTGACGAGGTGGAGTTCGCCGATCCCCAGGTCGAGGAACTTCCCGTGGCGGGCGACGGCCCCGGCCGGCCGGCCTTCGAGGGCGGTCAGCGGCGGATCGTACGTCTTGAGCACACTCACCGCGAGCGGGAGGACGCGGTCGACCACCCGCCCGGTGAGGTGCTCGTCGAGGTACTCGCGCAGGGCCTCGACCTCGGGCAGCTCCGGCATGGTCCCAGCCTGCCGCCGCCTCAGGCGAAGCGCGAGCTGGGCACGGGGCCGGGCGAGGCGACGCGGTCCCGGGGGCCCGCGAGCCAGCCGGGCGCGACGCCGGCCACGAAGGCGCGGAACGCCTCGTCCGGATCGGGCGGGGCCGCTCCGTCGCCGCCGTCCGGGGCGGGGTCCGCCGTGGCGATGTCCCGGGCGATCTCCTCCTCGGACCGGTCGTCGTCCTGCCAGGGCGGGGCGACGAACTGGCACAGCAGCGTGCTGAAGTCGGCGCTCACCGCCGGCGGGTCGGTCCAGCAGGTGGCGTGCTCGGACAGGATCTGGCCGTCGGTGCGGACGTGCAGCGTGCGGACGAGGTCCGGGTCGCTCCGATTCAGGTCGTAGGCGACGACGAGGGTGTCGGTGCGGCCGGGCTCGTACGGTACGGCGGGCAGCTCCAGCACCGCGGCGGCGGCGAGGCCGAGGATCCGGTCGGACCGGCCCGGCAGCAGCGAGACGCTCGCCGGGCGGCGCCCGGCGGCCTCCAGGGCGATCCCGAGGCGGGCCAGGCCGTGGCGGCACTGCGCGAGGGTGTCCCCCAGGTAGGCGTACCGGCCGGTCATCCCGGCGTCCCAGCCGTACGGGGACAGGGTGCCGAGCAGCCCACCGGTGAGGCCGTGGTGCCAGCCGCGCAGGTCGGCCGGGCCGAGCGGGTCGGGGTGGCCGGCGCCGCGCTGGGCGTGGCGGGCCCGGCCGCTGCGCCGGACCTGGTGTGCCTGGCGGTCCCGGGCGGGCGCCCACTGCGGGTCCTCGGGCGCGGGGAGACCGGACAGCAGCGACTCGGCGGTGTCCAGGTCCCCGGCGAAGAGGGTGTTGTGCACGAGGAGGTAGGTCTCGGGCCAGGCGGGCAGCCGGTCACCGCGGCCGGCCAGCAGCGCGGCGGCCTCGGCGTGCCGGCGCTCGTCCTCCAGGGCGGCGACCAGTTCGGTGAGGAGCGTGCGCGAGTCGGGGAGCAGCCCGAGCGCCTCGCGCAGCGGTGCGACGGCGAGGAAGGGGATGCCGCGCTCGACGCAGGCGTACCCGAAGTCGTAGAGGGCCTGTGGTTCGCGGGGCTGCTCGGCGGCCGTGCGGGCGGCGTCGGACAGGTCGGTGAACCCGGCCTTGTCGGCCAGAGCCCCGGTGGCCCGGGCGAGTTCGGTGATCGGTGCCGTCTCGGCGTGCGGTCGCAGGGACCGGACCGCTCCGGGCAGATCGTCCTGCTGCAGCAGACGGCGCACTTCGTCCATGGTGTCGGTCATCGCCACCGATCCTCACGGACCGCCGGCGCCCGCCGCAACGGAGTTTTCCCGGGCCCGGCGGCCCGGCGCGGCCCTCAGCCCATGACGAACTCGCACCAGACGCATTTGCCGCTGCCGCGCGGTTCCACGCCCCAAACGTCCGCCAGCCGGTCCACGAGCATCAGGCCGCGGCCCGACACCCCCGAATCGCCCGCCTCGCGCCGGCGCGGGAGCGCGCTGGAGCGGTCGGCGACCTCCACGCGCAGCCGGCGTTCGTGGCCCGCCAGGATGCGCAGGGTCACGATGGCCGGGCCGTCCGTGTGCATGAGCGCGTTCACGATCAGCTCGTCCGCGACCAGCTCGATCTCGTCGGCCCGTTCCCGCGCGCCCCAGGCGCGCACCGCCGCGCCGATCATGTGGCGGGCGGCCACCAGGGCCTCCGGGTCGCCCGGTGCCACGTGCTGCTGCAGCCGGCCACCGCCGGGCGGGGCGGGGGCGGGGCGGCGGCGCAGCAGCAGGAGGGCCATGTCGTCGTTGCCGCCGCGCTCGGTGGCGATCTCGCACAGCCGGTCGGCGAGGAGCTGCAGGTCTGCGGGGCCGCTGCGGATGTGGGAGGTCAGCAGGTGCATTCCGTCGTCGAGGTCGGACCCGGGGTGTTCGACCAGGCCGTCCGTGCACAGCAGGAGCGTTTCTCCCGGATCCAGTTCCACGGTGGTCACCGGGTACTCGAGCCGGCCGAACTCCGCCGAGAGGCCGAGCGGCATGCCGCCGCCCACCGGGAGCCGGTGGCAGTCCCCGTCGCGGGTGCGCAGCAGGGGGTCGATGTGGCCGGCGCGGACCACCTGGAGCACTCCGGTGGACAGGTCGGCCTCCACGTACGTGCAGGTCGCGAAGCGGTCGGTGTCCAGCTCGTGCAGGAAGACGGAGGCCCGGGCCATGACGGTGCCGGGCGAGTGTCCTTCGGCGGCGTACGCGCGCAGGACGATGCGCAGCTGGCCCATGACAGCGGCCGCGTGGGTGTCGTGGCCCTGGACGTCGCCGATGACCGCGCCGACCCGGCCGCCGGGCAGCGGGATGACGTCGTACCAGTCTCCGCCGATGTCCTGGCCCATGCGGGCGGAGCGGTACCGTACGGCGATCTCCCCGCCGGGGACGGCGGGAATCCGCCGGGGCAGCATGGCCTGCTGGAGGCCTTCGGCCAGGTCGTGTTCCTGCTCCAGCAGCATGGCCCGCTGGAGGCTCTGGGCGATGCTGCTGCCGAGGGCGACGAGCAGGTTGCGCTCCTCCTGGGTGAAGCCGTCCTTGTCCTGGTAGAGCAGCCCGATGGCGCCGATGGGGCGGGCCTGGGCGATGAGCGGCAGGTAGGCGGCCGCCGAGATCCGCATGTACGAGATCTTCGCCCAGAGCGCCGGGTAGCCCTGGGCGAACTCCTCCGCCGAGTCGAGGAAGCGCGGCTGGAGGGAGCGGACCACCTCGCTCATCGGGTACTGCTCGTCGATGCGGGTGTAGCGGGTCCCGGGGACGAAGCTGCCGTCCGGGCCCTCGGCCACCAGGTGGATCCGCCCGGCTTCGACCAGGCCCATCACCATCCCCATGGAGCCCAGCCGCTCCAGCCCGTGGGCGTCGCCGAGCGCGTCGATGACGTCCTGGACGGTCCGGGCGTGCGCGAGGGCGGCGGTGGTGGACTCGACCACCGAGGTCTGCCGGCGCCGTTCCTCGTCGAGCCCGAGCCGTTCCGCCGAGTGGCTGAGTTCCTCGGTGGCGTCCCGGACGATGCCGATGATCCGATGGGGGCGCCCGTCCCCGCCGCGCATGACGCGGCCCTGGGTGTGCGTCCAGCGCAGCCGCCCGTCCCGGCAGCGGATGCGGAAGTAGGCGCCGTAGCTGTCGACCTCGCTCTTGAGTGCGGAGGAGACCATGGCGTCGAGCCGGGCCGACTCGGCCGGCGGGACGCGCGGGGAGAGGGACTCGGGCCGGCCGCGGTATTCCTCGGGGGTCATGTCGAAGACGTCGAGAGCGGCTTCGTCCATGTGCATGAGACCGGTGACCAGGTCCCAGTCGAAACTTCCCATGCGGTTGAGCGAGAGCGACCGGTCCGGGTGTGCGGGCCAGTCGTCCGGCAGCGATACGGTGGTCGGCACCGGTCCACCATGACACACGGGCCGGTCAGGCGCTCTCCAGCGGGTAGTCCTGGTCGGCGGTCGGCTGGAGGTCCGGGTCGACGTAGGGGTCGGCGGAGGGATCCGTGTACGGGTCGGCGTACGGATCCGTGGAGGGGTCCGCGTAGGGATCGGCGTACGGGTCCTGGGGATCGCCGGGCTGCGTCGTCGATCCGTCGGGGTACGGGGGGAGCGCCGGGTCCACGGGGTCCTGGGTCAGCGGGTCGGACGGGACGTCCGACGGCGGCCGTTTCTGGGGCTGCTGCGGCTGCCGGGGCCGGGTGGAGGGGTTCAGCGGCGCTGCGGGGCTCTGCGGCTGGTTCGCCCCCGGTGAGCTCTGCGGGGCCGCCTGGTCCGACGGGTCCGGGGTGCAGCCCGCCTGCCCGGCTCCGGGGGTGCTCGGGCAGGGCGCTGCGGAGGCGGCGCCGGAGGGCGTGGCCGGGCCGCTCGGGATGCCGTCGGCCGGGTCGTAGGGGGGCGGGGCCTGCGGGGACCGGTCCTGGGCCCCGTCGTCACCGCGCTTGCGCTCGATCCAGGTGTTGTCCGCGATGTTGACGATCACCAGATTGTTCATCACGTGGGTGGTGGGTTCGATGACGACGACCTGGTTGGGCTGGTAGCCGTTCCACGGGTCGCCCTTGTGCACCGGGCTCCCCTTGGCCGAGCGCGGGGAGCCGAGCGGGTTGCCGCAGCCGCACCTGACCCGTGGCATGCCGTGGTCGTCGACGAGGACGGCGGTGCCCGCCTGGAGGACCGACTGGTAGCCGTCGGCACGGCCGCCGCGGAAACCGTGGTTGGTGACGCGGGTGTCGGCGCGCAGCACCACGGGGGTGAGACCGCGCAGGAAGTCGGGGATCCTGGCCTCTTCGATCCCGGACGCCTCGGCGAAGGCGCGGGCCTTGGCGCTGTCGTCCGTCAGGTACTGCACCTGCTGTTCCACGTCGCAGCTGCCGAGCCGCTGGGTGCCGCCGTAGAGGCCGGGGGTGGCCGCGTTGACCGTGCGGATGCCCTGCCCGGTGGGGTTGGGCAGCGGGGGCTGGACGGGTGCCGACTCGCCGGTGGCCGAGGAGACGGTGAAGGGGTCGGGGCCGGCGCTGGCCACCGGCTGGAGGTAGACCTCCTGGCTCTCGGGCCCGGCCGCGCTGGTCGGCTCCTCGTGCCCGCCGCAGGCCGCGGCGAACAGGCCGAGCAGGGCGAAGAGGGCGGCCCCGGCCGGTGCCTGACGACGCGACGCCTGACGAGGTGTCGGAAGTGACGGTCCGTTCACGAATTTCTCCCTTTTCGCCCCGATTGCTCCCTCTTGTCTGCCGCATCCGCGCGGAAGCCGCAACCGGAGGGCCCCCTCGAACGCACCCGAGGGGCCGCACGGACCCGACCAGCGGATCGAACGCGTTCAAGACATCGGTCCGCCGGGACCGGTCCGTCACACCGGTTCGCCGGTACGGTCCGCCGGGACCGGGTCACCCGACCGGTCCGCCGCCCGCGCACACCGGCCGGTGTCGGTGTCGGCCGGGCGGCCGGATACTGGAGGTGATGGACTGGTTCACGGCGCCCGGGTACTGGCTCGCCCGGCTGGTCTTCCAGCGGGCCCTGGCCGGCGTCTACCTCGTGGCCTTCATCGGGGCAGCCCTGCAGTTCCGGGCCCTGATCGGGGCGCACGGCATGCTGCCCGTGCCGCGCTACGTACGGTACGTGCCCTTCCGGCGCGCCCCGAGCCTGTTCCAACTGCGCTACTCGGACCGCCTCTTCGCGGGCTGCGCCTGGACCGGGGCCGCGCTGGCGGCGGCCCTGGCCGCCGGAGCCGGGGACGAGGTGCCACTGGCCGCGGCCATGGCGATGTGGGCCGCCCTCTGGCTGCTCTACCTCTCCATCGTGAACGTCGGCCAGACCTGGTACTCCTTCGGCTGGGAGTCACTGCTGCTGGAGGCCGGTTTCCTGGCGGTCTTCCTCGGCAACGCCCGGACCGGGCCGCCCGTACTCGTGCTGTGGCTGCTGCGCTGGCTGCTGTTCCGCGTCGAGTTCGGGGCCGGGCTGATCAAGATGCGCGGGGACCCCTGCTGGCGCAAGCTCACCTGTCTCTACTTCCACCACGAGACGCAGCCGATGGCGGGGCCGCTCAGCTGGTTCTTCCACCACCTGCCGAAGCCGCTGCACCGGGTGGAGTGTGCCGCCAACCACGTGACGCAACTGGTCGTCCCGGTGCTCCTGTTCACCCCGCAGCCGGTGGCCTCGTACGCCGCCGGGGCCGTCGTCGCGACCCAGCTGTGGCTCGTGCTGTCGGGCAACTTCGCCTGGCTGAACTGGCTGACGATCACCCTTGCCGTGTCGGCGGTGGACTTCACCGGACTCACCGGCCCGCCCCCGGCCGCCGCCTCGCAGGAGGCGCCCCTGGGGTTCGTGGTCCTGGTGTGCGCGGTGACCGCCCTGGTCCTGTTCCTCAGCCGCCACCCGGTGCTCAACATGATCTCGCGCCGCCAGGTGATGAACCGCTCCTTCGACGCCCTGCACCTGGTCAACACCTACGGGGCCTTCGGCTCGGTCGGCCGGGTCCGCATGGAGGTGGCGGTGGAGGGCACCGCGGACCGCGTGCCGCGCGAGAACGGCGACTGGAAGGAGTACGGCTTCAAGGGCAAACCGGGCGATCCACACAGGCTGCCGCGGCAGTTCGCCCCGTACCACCTGCGGCTGGACTGGCTGATGTGGTTCGCGGCGATCTCCCCCGGCTACGCGCGCGACTGGTTCGGGCCGTTCGTGGAGCGGCTGCTGGCGGGCGACCGGGACACGCTGCGGCTGCTGCGCCACAACCCGTTCCCGGACGCCCCGCCCGTCCACGTCCGCGCCCTGCTCTACCGCTACCGGTTCACCACCTGGCAGGAGCTGCGCGCGACCGGCGACTGGTGGCACCGCACGCTGGTGCGCGAGTACCTCCCGCCGACCCGGCTCGCGGACGCCCGGCTGTCAGAGCCCGAGTAGCGCGGCCTCCCGCTCGGCGTCCAGTCCGGGGGCGGGCCGGTCCGACCGCTGCGGAGCCAGGCCGCCGAGGGTGCGCAGCCAGCCCCAGGTGTCGGCGACGGTCTCCGCCACGGGGCGGCACCGCAGGCCGGCCTCCAGGGCCCTGGTCACGTCCCCGCCGAACATGTGGTCGTACGATTCGTCCTCGGGGAGCCAGACCGGCAGCTCGGTCCAGGGCTGGACGCCGGCCGCCAGGATGGCCGCCGGGTCGGTCCAGCGCAGTTCGGCGCCACCGCCGGTGACCGCGGCGCAGGCGTCGAGGAGCGTGCCCATGGTGGCGTGCCCGACCGGGGCGACCAGGTTGTACGGGCCGCCGAGACCGGCCTCGGCGGCGTCCAGGGTCCAGCGCGCGAGATCGCGTACGTCGATGTACTGGATCGGGAGGTCCCGCGGGCCGGGGGCGAGCACCGGACCGCCGCGCGCGATGCGGTTCAGCCACCACGGCAGCCGGCCGACGTTCTCGTAGGGGCCGAGGATCAGTCCGGCGCGGACCAGCAGGGCCCGGTCGGCGAAGGCATCCAGCGCGGCGAGTTCGCCGCCCCTCTTGTCCTCGGCGTAGGCGGTCGAGGCGGCGTCCGCGGAGCCGTCGACGAGGAGGCCGTCCTCCGCCTGCCCGGCGGGGGCCGGGTAGGCGTACACCGAGCGGCTGGAGACGTACGCGTACCTCCCGGCCCGGCCGCTCAGCAGGCGGGCGCTGTCGCGCACGGCCCTGGGGGCGCCGCCCCAGGTGTCGACGACGAGGTCCCACCGATCCTCGGCGAGGGCGGCCAGGCCCCCGGGAGCGGTGCGGTCCCCGTGCAGGGCGCGCGTGCCCGGCGGAGGCGCGTGGCGGCCGCGGTGGAAGACGGTCACCTCCCAGCCCCGGGCGAGGGCGTCCTCGGTGATCGCGCGTCCGACGAATTCGGTTCCACCCAGCATCAGCAGCTTCATGGGGACCACCCTGGACCGGCGGGCCGGGCCGCGGAAGCGGTGATCGCTCTGGGCGATGACGCTCAGGGCGTAGCGGGGCGGTGCGCGGCCGGGCGGGGCAGCGCCCCCGGTGCGGGTGGACACATGGGGGCGCTTGTCACCGCGTCGCGGGTCGGCGCGACGGTCCGCGGACCAGCGGCCTAGTCGATGCCGGGCAGGATGTGGGCCTCCGCCAGGTCGTCCTCGTACCCGGCCAGCCGGATCGGGGCGGAGCGCGCCCAGACCTCGAGGCTTCCGAGTTCGTCGGACCGCGTCTTGACACGCGATCCCGTCCGCTCCATCAACTTCGGTTCGGGCTTCGTCTTTTCAGTCACCGCGCACTCCTCTGTGTCGCGTAACCCGGCAGGCTGACCGCAGGCCGGGCAAGGGATCAAGGGTTCCGGACGCGGTGGCGCCTTGGTGGAGCGCGGCCCGGATGAGGGCCGTCTTGATGCCCCAGGGTACACATATGAGCGGACCTCCGCTCGATAGGAAGGCAAAATCCGCTGCGCCCTCTCAGTTTCGCCACGAGTTCAGCAAGTCGTCGGCCGACGGGTAGGTCGGGGGTGGTGTGCTCGGACCCGGAATGCGGGAGGCGCGAGGCAGGGGGTCGGCGATGTCGAGGTCCGGGGTGCCGGAGGCCGAAGTTCCGTGCTTCACCAGTGTGGTTGAGCTGATGGACCTGTTGCGTGCCAGCCTCGACGACCGCGCCCTGCGGACCGCGGCGCTGCTCCGGCGCTCCCGTCCGGCCGACAAGGAACTGCAGCTCGCGGGCCTGCTCCAGGACGTCGGCAGGATGCTCCGTCCGGGTGACGGAGCGCGACACGCCGTACTCGGAGCGCACGCACTGCGCCCCCTGCTGGGCGACCGGGTGGCCCGGCTCGTCCGGGCGGCCGGGGCGGCCGGCGGTTCGTTCGGGCCGGGAGGCGGCCCGGACGACGCCGAGGCGGTGGCCACCCTGCGCGGGGCCCGCGAGGCGGCGGGGGCCTGCGGCCCGGACGCGGGCGTGCTGGAGGACTGGCGGCCGCTGCTGGAGCTGGTCGCGGCCGGGTCCTGCCGGGCCGCGAACGCGATCGACCCCCTCGGTCCGCCGAGGGGGTCGATCGCGCGTACGGGGTAGGCCGGGGGCCGCCGGGGCTACCAGTTCGCCGGGGCGTAGTCCTTCAGGAAGACACCGAACAGGTCCTCGCCGGCCTCGCCGCGCACGATCGGGTCGTAGACCCGGGCCGCGCCGTCGACCAGGTCGAGCGGGGCGTGGAAGCCCTCCTCCGCGAGGCGCAGCTTGTCGAAGTGCGGACGCTCGTCGGTGATCCAGCCGGTGTCGACGGACGTCATCAGGATGCGGTCGGTCTGGAACATCTCCTGCCCGCTGGTCCGCGTCACCATGTTCATCGCGGCCTTGGCGGCGTTGGTGTTCGGGTGCCCCGCGCCCTTGTAGCCACGGCTGAAGACGCCCTCCATCGCCGAGACGTTGACGACGTACGCCCGCCCGCTGGACGCCTTCCGGGCCGCTGCCGCCATGGCCGGCCGGAGCGCGCTGATCAGGATGAACGGCGACGTGTAGTTGCACAGCTGGGTTTCCAGCAGCTCCACCGGGGAGATCTGGTCGATGGTCTGCACCCAGGTGTTGCTCTCGACGACGTCGGGCAGCAGACCGCCCGCGTCGATCGCGGTGCCGGCGAGGTGCCGCTCCAGGCTGGCGTTGCCCGCGACCAGGGCGAGGTCCGCGACCTTCTGCGCCTCGAGGCCGCTCACCCCGACGGGCAGCGCGGACAGGCCGTCGACCGCGCCGGAGTTGAAGGCGCCGATGACGTGGTGGGCGGGGAGCTCACCGGCGGGCAGCGGGGCGGACTCCCCCTCGACCAGCGCCGCGTAGGCGGTGGGCAGGCGGCGCACGGTCTGCGTCGCGTTGTTGATCAGGATGTCGAGCGGACCGGCCTCGGCCACCTGGTCGGCGAGCGCCACGGCCTGGGCCGGGTCGCGCAGGTCGATGCCGACGACCTCCAGGCGGTGCATCCAGTCCGCCGAGTCCTCCATCGCCTTGAAGCGGCGGATGGCGTCCTTGGGAAAGCGGGTGGTGATCGTGGTGTGGGCGCCGTCGCGCAGCAGCCGCAGCGCGATGTACATGCCGATCTTGGCGCGGCCGCCGGTGAGCAGCGCGCGCTTGCCGGCGAGGTCGGCGCGGGCCTCGCGCCTGGCCCGGTTCTCGACCGCGCACGGAGGGCAGAGCTGGTGGTAGAAGTAGTCGACCTCGACGTACCGCGTCTTGCAGACGTAGCAGGAGCGCGGGCGCTGGAGTATCCCGGCGATCCGGCCGGCCTCGGTGACCGAGGAGGGCAGGATGCCCTCGGTCTCGTCGTCGATGCGTTCTGCCGAGCCGGTCGCGGTCGCCTCGGTGACGGCCTTGTCGTTGGCCGTCTTGGCGGCGCGGCGCTCCTGGCGGCGGCGCTGCTTGACCGTGCGGTAGACGCCCGCGGTGGCGCGGCGCACGGCGATGGCGTCCGGGTGGTCCACGTCGATCTTGTCGAGCTCGGCGAGCACGTCCAGGCAGAGCGCCAGCCGTTCGGGGTCGATGCCCGGTCCGTAGGCCTGCACCTGGTCGTGGCTGTCTTCGGTCACCGTCATGGCCGCTGCCGTTCCTTGATCACTCGTCCGCATCCGCCTGCTGCGGAGGTCCTCAAAAGGGAAACTGTACGGATCGCACGCGCCCCGAGCCAAACCCGTGTTCCGGAAGCTCACACACCGCGAACGGGCCGTCACCGTACGGGTCCGGGCCGGACCGGCGGGGGCCCGGCAGGGGTGGCGCTGCGCTGGCGGAAGGGCCACGCTGCGTACTCCCGTACTACGTCGGGAGTACGACTCGTGACCACCCGTGGGCGGAGGAATAGCGCAGGTGGGTCCGGCATTGTGGACCTTATGAGTGCACTGGCGCTGTCGGTCCTGCTCTGCCTCGTGTCCGCCGTGGCGTACGCGGGTGGCGCGATCGTCCAGGAGAGGGTCGCGGCGAGCACGCCGGACCGGCGGTACGCACCGCTGCGCCGGGCCGGCTGGTGGGTGGCGGTCGGGCTGAACGGCCTCGGTGCGCTGCTGCACGTGGTGGCGCTCGCCTACGGACCGCTGAGCCTGGTCCAGCCGCTCGGCGCGCTCACCATCGTCTTCGCGCTGCCGATGGCGGCCGTCCTGGTGCGGCGCCGGGCGGGCGCGGCGGCCTGGCGCGGGGCCGTGCTCGCCACGGTCGGACTCGCCGGCCTGCTGGCGCTGACCGGCGGGAACGGGCGGAGGGAGCAGACGCTGGCGGGCGACGAACGGAGCCTGCTGCTCGTGGTGACCGCGGCCGCGGTGGCGGCGCTGTTCCTTGCGGCGCACCGGATGCACCGGGTGGTGCTGCACAGCGTCCTGCTGGCCGCCGCGGCCGGTACGGCCTTCGGCATGGCCTCGGTGTTCACCAAGTCGGTGGCCGAGACCGTCGGGTCGGGTGCGCCGGCCGGCATGTGGCCGGACCTGGCGGCGGTCGCGGTGCTGGCGTCGGGCGGGCTGCTGCTGTCCCAGGCGGCCTACCGGGGCGCCGGGCTGACCGCGCCGCTGGCCACGGTGACCGTGGTCAATCCGGTGGTCGCGGCGACGGTCGGCATCATGCTGTTCGACGAGGGCTTCCGCCACGGGGCGGCGGGCACGGCGGCGGCGCTGGCCAGCGCCGTGCTGGCGGCGGCCGGCCTGGTCCTGCTCACGGCCGTGCCGCCGCACGTGCGGGGGTCAGAGCACCTTGCCGGGGCAGAGCACGTCCCCGGGTCGGCCCGCGCCCCCGGGTCGGCCCGCGTCCCCGGGTCAGATGCGGACCCCGTGGCCCCGCAGGTACTTCAGGGGGTCGATGTCGGACCCGTAGCCGGGGCCCGTGCGGATCTCGAAGTGCAGGTGCGGGCCGGTGCTGTTGCCGGTCGAGCCGGACCGGCCGATCCGCTGGCCGCCGGAGACCTGCTGGCCGGACTTCACGCCGAGGGCCGAGAGGTGGGCGTACTGGGAGTACCGGCCGTCGGTGTGCCGGATGACGACCTGGTAGCCGTAGGCGCCGGCCCAGCCGGCGGAGACGACCTGGCCGGGCCCGACGGACTTGACGGTGGTGCCGGTGGCCACGGGGAAGTCGACGCCCGTGTGGTAGCCGCTGGACCAGGAGGATCCCGAGACGCGGTAGGCGGTGCCCAGGGCGCCGTCGACGGGAGCGGAGAAGCCGCCCGCGGCGGGCTTCTGCTGCGCTGAGGCGGGCTGGGTGTCGGGCTTCGCCGCAGGCTTCTCGGCGGGCTTCTCGGCCGGTTTCGGGGCCTGCTTCGGCGCCTCCTTCGGCGCCTCCTTCTCCACGGGCTTCGGCGCGGGCTGCTCCGCCGGCTTCTGCGCGGCGGGCTCCCCGGGCTTGACCGGGTCGGCCGTCCGCGGCGGCTTCTCCGGGTTCTGGACGGGCGGGGCCGACGGGGCGGTGGTGACCCGCATCGTGAGCCGCTGCCCTGGGAAGATCAGGTTCGGGTTGTCGCCCACGACGGCCCGGTTGGTCTCGTAGAGCGCCTGCCAGCCGCCCTCGACATGCTGCTCGGTGGCGATCGCGGAGAGCGAGTCGCCGGGCGCGACGACGTACGGGCTGGGCAGGACTGAGGTTCCGGTCGGGCGGGGCGTGGTGCCCTGCGCCGAGACCGTCCGCACCTCCGGCGCCCGCAGCTGCGAAGCCGCCTCGGGCTGTGCGGGCACCTGCGCGGCGAGGGCCGGCGCCGGGCCGCCGCGGGTGAGTCCGGCCCCCTTGCCGCAGTGGGGCCAGGCACCGGGCCCCTGCCCCTTGAGGACCTTCTCGGCGACCGCGATCTGCTGCTCCTTGGTGGCCAGGTCGGCGCGCGGGGCGTAGGTGGTGCCGCCGAAGGCCCGCCAGGTGCTCTGACTGAACTGGAGTCCGCCGTAATAGCCGTTGCCGGTGTTGATGCGCCAGTTGTTGGTCGACTCGCACGCGGCGACCTTGTTCCACGTGTCCACGGAGGCGGCGTCGGCCACTCCGGCGCCCATGAAGGGGAGCGCGATGCCGGCTCCTCCCGCGGTGACGGCCAGCGAGGCCCGGTTGATGCTGCTCGGCTGATACCGGCGGTGCCGGCCCCGTACGCCCATGGGAGCCCCCCATTCGAGACATCAGGAATCGCACAACGTAACGTCGGGATCATTGCACGGCAAGGGAGCAACGGGGCGCTCTTCAGCGGAACTTGACAATCCCTCGACGGGCCGCGGCGCCGCGGGACCGACGGCGGGGTAGCGTCGGCACAGCCCGCACACCGAAGCACGCAGGAGCGCACAGATGAGCACCAGCACGGCCCAGATCGGCGTCACCGGCCTCGCAGTCATGGGCAGCAACCTGGCCCGCAACTTCGCCCGCAACGGATTCACCGTGGCCGTCCACAACCGCACCGCCGCCAGGACGACGGCGCTGGTGGAGGAGTTCGGCCACGAGGGCGCGTTCGTGGCCGCCGAGTCGGCCAAGGAGTTCGTCGACGCGCTGGAGCGCCCCCGGCGCATCGTCATCATGGTGAAGGCCGGGGAGCCCACCGACGCCGTGATCCGCGAGTTCGCCCCGCTCCTGGAGGAGGGCGACGTCATCATCGACGGCGGGAACGCCCACTTCGAGGACACCCGCCGCCGCGAGCGCGAACTGCGCGAGCAGGGCATCCACTTCGTGGGCGTGGGCATCTCCGGCGGCGAGGAGGGGGCACTGCTCGGCCCGAGCATCATGCCGGGCGGTTCGCAGGAGTCGTACGCCTCGCTCGGCCCGCTGCTGGAGAAGATCGCGGCGAAGGCCGCCGACGGCACGCCGTGCACCTCCCACGTGGGTCCCGACGGCGCCGGACACTTCGTCAAGATGGTCCACAACGGCATCGAGTACGCCGACATGCAGCTCATCGCCGAGGCCTACCACCTGCTGCGCGAGGTCGCCGGCTACTCCCCCGTGAAGATCGCGGACACCTTCCGGGCCTGGAACCGGGGACGCCTGGACTCCTACCTGATCGAGATCACGGCGGAGGTGCTGGCCCACACGGACGCCGCGACCGGGCTCCCCTTCGTCGACGTCGTGACCGACGCGGCCGAGCAGAAGGGCACCGGACGCTGGACCGTGCAGATCGCCCTGGACCTCGGGGTCCCGGTGTCGGGGATCGCCGAGGCGGTGTTCGCCCGCGCCGTCTCGGGCCACGCGGACCTGCGTACGGCCGCTCGCGGACTCGCGGGCCCGGCGCCGGCGGCGCTGTCGCCGGAGGCGGCGGACGCGTTCGCCGCGCAGGTGGAGGAGGCGCTGTACGCGTCGAAGATCGTCTCGTACACGCAGGGGTTCCACCAGATCCGGGCCGGCAGCGAGGAGTACGGCTGGAACGTGGACCTGGGCGCCGTGGCTTCCCTGTGGCGCGGCGGCTGCATCATCCGGGCGGCGTTCCTCGACCGGATCCGCGCAGCCTATGACGCGCGGCCCGACCTGCCGAGCCTGCTGGCGGACGAGCGTTTCGCCGAGGAGATCGGGGCGGCGCAGGAGGGCTGGCGGTCCGTGATCGCGGCGGCGGTGGGCGCCGGCATTCCGGTGCCGGCCTTCGCGGCGTCACTGGCCTATTACGACGCGCTGCGCGCGGAGCGGCTCCCGGCGGCCCTCACCCAGGGCCAGCGGGACTTCTTCGGGGCGCACACCTACCGGCGGACCGACCGTGAGGGCTCCTTCCACACGCTCTGGAGCGGCGACCGCTCCGAGGTCCGCACGGACTGACTCCTACGCCCGGCTCCAGGGCCCGGGCTGGGGAATCGGCGCGGGTCCCGGCGGCGGGGGTACCGGGTCCGGCTCCGGGACGGGGCCGGGGACGGGCGGCACGGGGCGCGGGATCGGCTCGGGGTCCGGGAACGGGGTGGGCGCCGGCGTCGGATCGGGCTCGGGGGCCGGCGGCTGCGTGTCTTCGAGGTTTCGCACCATATACGGCACTTTCCCGCGAACGCGGCGCGTACGCCCCTACGGCGCGGCCGTCAGGGCGAGCGCGGCGGCCAGGCCCGGCGCGGGGCCGGCCAGCACCGGGATCGCGGTCGTGGTCAGTGCGGCCGCGCCCGCCATGGAGGCCTGGGCCAGGACGATGACGTCGGCGCCGGTCACGGCGTCGGCGGCCTCGGCGACCCGGGAGAGGTAGCGGGCGGTGTCGCCCGCCTCGAAGCTCGCCCAGGCTCCGGCGACGAGGTGTGTGGTGACCGACGCCGGGAGCCCGTGCCCGTCGGCCTCCTCGGCGATCAGCTCCGTGGTCGGGGCGAGCGTCGATCGGAGGGAGGCCAGGACGGCGATGCGCGGGCCGGTGCGCACGGCGGCGGCCGCCATCGGCCGGTCCACGCGCAGCACCGGGGTGCCGAGGGCCGGAGCCAGGGCTTCCGCGGTCGCCCCGATGGTGGAGCAGGTGACCAGCACCGGGGCCGGCCCGGCTCCGGCCAGCAGCTCCAGCAGGGCCGGGGCGACGGACTGAGGCCCGTGCGCACGGGCCCGGTCCAGCAGCTCCGGTACCACCAGGTGCCGCAGGGCGGCCCCGGGGTGGTGCCGGTCGCGCAGCGCGTCGAAGACGGGGACGTGCGCGGGCGAGGTGTGCAGCAGGGTCAGGCCGCGGGTCGTCACCACAGGTCGGAGTCGGCGGCCAGCTGCGCCTTCGCCGCCGCGACCACCTCGGCGGGCGGCACGGGCGCCTCGTCGGCGTGTTTGGCTGCCCAGCTCGCCGCGTACGGGCAGAGCGGGACCACGGGCACGCCTTCGGCCTCGGCGAGCCCGTAGAACGTCCTGACCAGCCCTCCGGCGATGCCCCGGCCCTCGTGGCCCGGCTCGACGATGGTGTGCACCGCCACGAGGGCGTGGGGCGGCCCGGCGAGCACGAAGTAGGCGATGTACCCGACGGCCGTCCCGTCCTCGACGGCGAGCAGCCGCCCGGCCCTGCGCTCGTCGCGGTACTCGATCGGCGTCTTCGTGCTCTCGGGCATGGACCCCGGCTCCTTGTCGACTCAGCGGACGGCCACGGCGTGGGGGCTGCGCTCCTGATCCGTCCCCGGTACCGGTGCGGAGGGATCGGCGCCCAGTTCGATGATCCGGTTGTCGGCGTCGACGTGCACGACGCGGGGCTTCAGCGCCCGGGCCTCCGCGTCCTCGACCTGCGCGTAGCTGATGAGGATGACGAGGTCCCCGGGGTGCACCAGGTGCGCGGCGGCCCCGTTGATCCCGATCACGCCGGTTCCGCGCTCGCCCTCGATGACGTAGGTCTCCAGCCGCGCGCCGTTGCTGATGTCCACGATGTGGACGAGCTCCCCGGGGAGCAGGTCGGCGGCGTCCAGCAGATCGGCGTCGACGGTCACGGAGCCGACATAGTGCAGGTCGGCCTGGGTGACGGTGGCCCGGTGGATCTTGGACTTGAACATGGTGCGCATCATGGCGATACTCCCGAAATATCCGCTCCCTGCCCACGTTCCGCGGGTCAAGGGCTGTCCCGGGCACCTTACAACCCCGCCTCCCGCTCCGGCGGGCCTCCCGGGTCTTTCGGTCGGCATCACGCGTCGCCGCCGGCGTCGGCCCGGTCGGTGGTCAGGGCGGCTGGGAGCGGCAGGCCGTACTTGTCGCACAGGAAGCGGGTCTGGCAGTACCGCTGGGCGTCGGCGGCCACTCGGCCGAGGACCGCCGAGTTCAGGCCGGCGCCTATGAGGACGCCCACGAAGGGCACGACCTTGGCGACGTTCTGGACCGGCACCCTGGAGCCGGCCGGGCCCAGTTGCTGCATCAGTTTCTCCAGGGCGGCCAGGAGGCGGTGGTCGTGGCGCAGCTTCTCCGACCACCGCACGCGCCCCTTGACCGCGCTCGCCGCGCGTGCGGTCTCGCGCAGCGGCTCGGCCTTGGCCGCCTGCGCCACGAAGGAGCGGCGGACCAGGCGTTGGATGAAGAGCTGCTCGTCGGGGTCCTTGGCGTCGTAGCCGTAGGAGTACGCGATGCGCGCCGCGATCGACGCGCTCAGGACCTGGATGACGAGGATGTCCGCCGTCATCGCGACCGGGATGCCGGCGACGGGCACCATGGCCAGCAGGCCCATGGTGCCGCCTTCGACGGCGCCCGCGGTGCGCCACGTGAGGGTGTTGCGGGAGAGCAGCCGGTCGCAGACCGCCGGAGGATCGTGGTGGCAGCCCGTCGCGGCCGGGTCAGGCGGAGGTGCGCAGCCCCGTCAGGAGCCGGTCGAGTGCCTGTTCCGCGCCCTGCGGGTCTCCGCCCCGCGCGATCCAGAGTGCGGCCTCGTTCATCGCCCCGGAGAGCAGCCGGGCCAGCGGCTCCACCGGCTGGTCGGCGATGATCCCGGCTGCGGCGAGCGCCGACAGGGCCTCGGCGAGGTGCCGGGCGGAGGCCTCCTCGTCCAGGGTCCGCCACTCGTCCCAGCCCAGCACCGTCGGCGCGTCGACCAGCAGGATCTGCCGGACGGCCGGGTCGGTCCCCGCGGCGAGGAAGGCCCGGCAGCCGGCCCGGAGTTGTTCCCAGAGGTCCTCGTGCCGCTCGGCGGTGGTCGCGACCCGGTCGCCGAGCTCCTGCTGGACCTGGGCGACGACGGCCCGGAAGAGCCCGGCCTTGCTGTCGAAGTGGTGGTAGGCGGCCCCCTTGGTGACCCCGGCCGCCCGGGCCACCTCGGCCAGCACCACGTGGTGGTAGCCGTCGGCGGCGAACCGCCGCCGCCCTTCGGCCAGCAGCGCCTGCCGCGTGGCCGCCCGCTGTTCCGCCCGGTTGACCGCCATGGTGCGTACCGCCCTTCCCGTTTCGCATACCCGAGGTATGCTAACGCCCCCAGCTCACATACCCTGGGTATGCGAAACGGATCCGGAGGGACCCGCCATGACGAACGAAGCGACCGCCGCACCCACGACCGGGCTCAGCGGCTTCTATCCGGTGCTCGCCACACGCGATGTTGCGGCCTCCCGCGCCTTCTACACCCGCCACCTCGGGTTCGAGGTGACCTTCGAGGCGGACTGGTACGTCAGCCTGCGCCGCCCCGACGCACCGCTGTACGAGCTGGCCCTTCTCGACCACACCCACCCGAGCGTCCCCGAGGGCCACCGGTCGGCGATCGAGGGCGGCCTGCTGCTGAACTTCGAGGTGGACGACGTGGACCGCGAGTACCGGCGGCTCGTGGCGGAGGCCGGCCTGCCCGTCGTGCTGCCGCTGCGCACCGAGGCGTTCGGACAGCGCCACTTCATCGTGGCCGCGCCCGACGGCGTGCTGGTCGACGTCATCACCGTCGTCCCGCCCAGCGAGGAGTACGCCGCCCAGTACAGCGAACCGCCCGTGCCGCGGCCGGACCGGACACAGGAGCACGCGAGGACAAATGGCACCAAATCCTGCTGAACTTAGCAGCCCGTGGACGCCGTTACAGTAGCGACGGCGTCAGTCGGTTCGACCGCAAGGGGGCGGGAACCGCGCGAAGGAGGCTTTGCATGCTCGAATGGAAGCAGATCCGCTCCGGCATCCGCCCCGTGCCCGCTCCGGCCGCGACCTCGAGGATCTGGGCCATCGCGGCCACCACCGCCTTCGCCCTCGTCGCCGTGTTCAACTTCCTCGACGGGCAGGGTGACCCCACGCTCGACCTGATCGCGATCTCCGGCACCGTGGCCGTGGTCAGTACGGGAGCGCGCCTCACCGCGGCGCCGGGTACCGCCCTGCTGTGCTGGCTCGTCCTCAACGCCTTCGCCACCGCCCCCATCGGCGCGCTCACCTGGGAGGCCCCGTACGACCTGGGCCGGATCGTCTGCCTCCTCGCGGCCGCGGGCACGGGCACCGCTCTCGCCCGGCTCGCCCATGCCCGGTCCGCCCACCACCGCCTGGCGCCCTGAGGCGCGTCAGGCCGGGGCCGTGGCGACTCCGGGGGCGGGCGAGCGTCCGCAGCGCCGCGGCGGCGTGTGCCGAGCCGTGCGCGGGGTCGGCGACGCCCGCGGCCCTGGTACGGCGCGCGGCGTCGACGCGGGCGGGCGGGGTGAGTGCGGCCGGCCGGTTGCGTAGCGGGCCCGATGGGTGGTTCCGCAGGGGTCCGTCGGCCGGTTCCGCAGCGGCCCGACGGGCGGGTCCGTCGGCGGTGCCGTAGCGGGTCCGGTAATCACGGCCGGGCTCCTTCGGTGTCCACAGCGCTCAGGAACTGTTCCTGGTCGGCCAGGAATCCTTCGGCGAACAGGGCCCTGGGCGCGCACAGCGCGGTCAGGGTCAGACGCAGCGGGGAGTCCTCGACGGCGCGCCTGACCAGGCCGTGGGTGGCGTCGGGGTAGTGAGCGACGCGCAGCGCCGGCCCCGGCAGCAGGCGACGGTACGCGGCCTCGGTCTCGGCGGTGTCCACGTTGAGGTCGTGTCCGGCGAGCACCAGGAGGACGGGGATGCCGCGCAGCGCGGGCAGGTCCGCGCTCGCGTCGGCGGTGTGGTTCTTGGTGACGAACCGCCAGCGGGCGGCGGTCATGCCGTCCGGGTCGCCGACGGCGTGGACGTACTCCTCGTAGGAGGCGCCGCGTCCGAGCAGTTCCAGGCCGGCCTCGCGGCGGCTCAGTGCGGTCGCGACCTCCGCGTCGGAGGCGCCGTCCCGGCGCAGCCCGGCGAGGAGGTGGTAGCGGCCCTGCCGGTGCCAGTTGACGGCGGGCGAGACGGCGATGACGAACCGGATGCCGCGGTCCTTGGCGGCGATCCCGGGCAGGACCCAGCCGGCCTGACTGGCGCCCCACAGGCCGATCCTGCCGCCGTCGACCTCCGCGCGCCCGCGGGCCCAGGCGATCGCGTCGGCGGCCTCGGCGGCCCGGTCGTCCATGCTCTGGTCGAGCCAGTCGCCCGGCGCGCCGCCGACGCCGGGCTTGTTCCAGGACAGCGAGGCGTACCCGGAGCGGGCGAAGGCCTCCCACATCGGACGATAGAAGGTGTCGTGGGTGGCGTCCACGGGGCCGTCCCCGTGCACGAACACCACCAGCGGGAACGGCCCCTTCCCCCGCGCGGGCAGGGCCAGCACGCCGTGCAGGGTGCGCCCTGCCTGATGTATCACCACCGGTTCCTCGCGCAGCTCGTAGGTGTTCTGCCACACCACCAGCCCGCCCAGCCCCGCCGCCACGACCGCCAGCGCGGACAGCACCGCGAGCGCGGCGCGCACCCACATGCGACGACGGGGCGCGCGTGCCGTGCGCGTGCGTTCCATCCGACCTCCCGAAAACTATCGCTCCAATAACGCTCGTTCTTGATTCGACCGTACTATGTTCATAAGGAAAGTGCGAAGAGAAGAAGGAGTGTCATGGGAACAGCAGTGTTGATCGGGCGCGGCGTGCCGCGGGGCGCAGAGGAGCGGGTCGCCGAGCTGTACTGGGAGGCCTTCGGCCGCAAGCTCGGCGCCGCGCTCGGGCCGCCCGAGCAGGGCCGCGCCTTCATCGCCGGCCACCTCCACCACGACCGCGCCGCCGTCGCCCTCGGCCCCGCCGGCGACCGCGTCGTGGGCGTGGCCGGCTACCGGCTAGGGGGACGCGCCCTGACCGGTGGCGGCGTGCGCGACGTGCTGTCCGCCTACGGGTTCTTCCGCGGCCTGCCCCGGCTCGCCGCCCTTGCGCTGCTCGAACGCACCCCGGCACCGGGCGAGCTGGTCATGGACGGCATCGCCGTCGACCCCGCACACCGCGGCGCGGGCATCGGGAGCCTCCTGCTGACGGAGATCGCGGCCGTCGCGGCCGAACACGGCTGCTCCCGGGTCCGCCTGGACGTCATCGACGTCAACCCCCGGGCCCGGGCCCTGTACGAGCGGCACGGCTTCCGCGCCGTCCGGACCGAGCAGACCCCGTACCTCGAGCGCCTCATGGGCTTCGGCGCGGTGACTACGATGCACCGAGCCGTCACGGCACACCCCGGAAACACCTCGGAGCAGCAGCGATGACCAGCCGACCCGCGGCAGAAACCGCCACCCCCGGCATCGGGACCCGGACTCTGGTGTTCGCCCTCGTCCGCGAGGACGGCACCGTCGACGCCGGCGAGCTGTACGCCGTCGCCGACGCCCTCGGCATGACCGACCAGCAGGTCCGGCTCTGCCTCAAACGGCTCGTCACCGAGGGCCGGTTCACCCAGGAGGGCCGCGGCCGCAAGGCCCGCCTGCTCGCCACCTCCGACGCGACGGGCGCGGTCGCGCCGGACGCCGAGTACGTGCGCCACGCCTACCGGCAGGACCGGGGACTCGCCCCCTGGGACGGCACCTGGCACCTGTTCGCCTTCGCCATCCCCGAGACCGCCCGGCAGTCCCGCGACGCCCTGCGCGACACCCTCCTCCATCTCGGCGCCGCCCCGCTCCAGGGCGGCCTGTACGTCGCCGCGAACGCGATCGGGGACATCGTGGAGACCCACGCCCGCCACCTCGGCGTCCTGCCCTCCCTCACCCGCCACACCAGCCGTGACCTGAGGGTCGGGGAGGAGCAGGACCCGGCGCGGCTGGCCGCCCTGCTGTGGCCGCTCGACTCGATCGCCGAGCGGCACGAGGCACTCGCCGCCCTCGCCGAGGACCGCATGGCCCGTCTGTCCGCCCCCGGACGTCCCACCGACATCGAAAGGCTGACGTACGCCATCGAGCTCGCGGCGGCCTTCACCACCGCCATGGAGCCCGACCCCCTGCTGCCTCCCGAGCTGCTGCCCCGGCCCTGGCCCGGCAGCCGCGCCCGCGCCCTGGCCGCCCGGTGCTGGGAAGCCCTGGGCGCAGGCGGCCGGGACACCGGCAGCCTGCGCCTCTTCCGCCTCTACGACGAGGCCCTCACTCCGCAACCACCGGTGCCCTAGCCTGCGCGCCGGGTCTTGCGGGTCTTCCGGGTCCTCCGGGTCCTCCGGTCAGAGGACGGGCCGGACCAGTTCGCCGAAGAACCGGCGTACGTCGTCCACGAGCGCTTCAGGCTCCTCCATCGCGAGGAAATGGCCCCCGCGGCCGAGTTCGGTCCAGCGCACGACGTTGTGGTCGCGTTCGGCCCACCGGCGGACGGTCACGTCGTGGGCGGAGAGCAGGACCGCGGTCGGGACGGTCCCGCGCTCCGTCTCACCCCACTCGGCGGCGGAGACCTCCTCGTAATAGATCTGCGCGGCCGAGGCGGCGGTACCGGTCAGCCAGTACAGCGAGACGCCGGTCAGGATGCGGTCCCGGTCGATGCTGTCCTCGGGCAGCCCGTCCGCCGGGGCGGTGAGCTCCTTGAACTTCTCCACGATCCAGGCGAGCTGGCCGACCGGGGAGTCCGTGAGGGCGTAGGCGACCGTCTGGGGGCGCTTGGAATTGCACTGCAGATAGCCGTCGTTGACGTTCTGCATGGCCTGCCAGCGTTCCTGGTCGGCCTCGGCGAGGCCGTCCGTCTCGCCCTCCGCCCCCACCGGGAAGGCGAGCAGGGCGTTGACGTGGACGCCGATGACCTGCTCCGGGGCCTGCGTGCCCATCCGGGGTGCGACCCAGGAGCCGGTGTCGTAGCCGTGGACGCCGTACCGGGTGTAGCCGAGGCGGGACATCAGCCCGGTCAGTACCGACGCCATGCGGGCCGCGCCCATTCCGGGCCCGGCCAGCGGGGTGGAGAAGCCGAATCCCGGGAGAGAGGGAACGACCAGGTGGAAGGCGTCGGCCGGATCGCCGCCGTGCGCCCGGGGATCGGACAACGGACCGATGACGTCGAGGAAGTCGGCCACCGAGCCCGGCCAGCCGTGCAGCAGCATCAGCGGCGTGGCACCGGGCTCGGGGGAGCGTACGTGCAGGAAGTGGATGTTCTGCCCGTCGATGTCGGCCAGGTACTGGGGGTGGGCGTTCAGCGCCGCCTCGTGCACCCGCCAGTCGTAAGCGGTGCGCCAGTGATCGGCCAGCTCCTTCAGATAGGCCACCGGTACGCCACGGCTCCAGCCGACACCGGGCAGTTCCTCCGGCCAGCGGGTGGCGGCGAGGCGGGAGTGGAGGTCGTCGAGCCGGCTCCGGGGGACGTCGATACGGAACGAGGGGATGCCGAGGACATCGGGGGTGCCGGGGGTATCGGGGAGGCCGGGGATCTCGGGGATCGTGTTCGTCATGGCCGTGACGCTACGGACCGCTTAGGCCGGTTCCCTTCCTAAGCGTGCGGCACTCTGGTGCCATGCTGGACACCGCCGGACGGCTGCTGAAACTGCTCTCCCTGCTGCAGAGCCCTCGCGAGTGGTCCGGGGCCGAGCTCGCCGAACGCCTCGACGTCAGCCGCCGTACGCTGCGCCGCGACGTACGGCGGCTGCGCGACCTCGGCTACCCGGTCCGGGCGACCCAGGGCACCGCCGGCTACCGGCTCGGCCCGGGGGGCAAGCTGCCCCCACTGCTGCTCGACGACGAGGAGGCCGTTGCCGTCGCCATCAGCCTGCGCACCGGAGCCGCCGGGTCGGTCCTCGGCATCGAGGAGTCCGGCCTGCGTGCCCTGACCAAGCTGGAGCAGGTCCTGCCGTCACGGTTGCGGCACCGGGTCACCACCCTGCACACCGCCACCGTCCGGGCCGGAACGGCTCCGGCCCCCAAGGTCTCGGCGGACACGCTCCTGGTCATCGCCGAGGCGTGCCGCCGGCACGAACGGCTGCGCTTCGACTACACCAGCCCCCGTCTCGGCCCCAGCGTCCGCACGGTCGAGCCGCACAGCCTGGTCAGCTTCGACCGTCACTGGTACCTGGTCGCCTGGGACACCGACCGCGACGGCTGGCGCACCTTCCGCGTCGACCGGCTCGTGCCGCGCACTCCGGCCGGTCCGCGGTTCACGCCCCGGCCACTTCCGGGCGATGACGCGGCCGCCTACCTGGCCCGCCGTCTCTCGGCGCAGACCTGGCCGTTCCAGGCGACCGTCACGCTGCACGAATCCGCCGCGGCGGTCGCCGACCGCGTCTGGCCCGGCATGGGGGTGGTCGAGCCCGTGGACGATCACAGGTGTGTGCTGCACCTGGGGGCCGACAGCTGCCGCGACCTGGCCTGGATGATCACCTCGGTCGACACCGACTTCACCCTCACGGACGCCCCGCCCGGCCTCGCCGAGGCCCTCCGCCTCCAGGCCGCCCGCTGCCTCGACGCCGTGGACGGGACCCGGACCCGGCCGGCCCCGGGCACCGGGCCGGGCGCGGTCCAGGGGGGTGCCGGGCCGGGGCGTGGTCCGTGTTCAGGAACTGGCGGCCGGGCGCCGCGTAGCTGATGACCATGATCCGGCAGACGTTGTCCCTGGGCGCCTCCCGCCGGGGTGGGCGGCCGGCGTCACGGGTTTCGTCGACTGGTGCCCACGAAACTGAGCGCGGGGCCGGTGCCCCTGCGGTCATGGGTCTGACCTGCACAGACGGCTGCCGGGAACGCGGCGGTGGGGGGTCGGTGCGTGCCGCTCCCCGCTGCCGACGGCCCGGGGAGGTTAGAAGATGGATTATGAGCGTCTTCCTGGGACATCTGCGGCGTGTGCTGCCCGGCTCGGCCAAGCGCTCCTCCGCTCGCTCCGGAGGTCCCCGCTCGGAAGACCATCAGAAGCACCAGGAGCCCGCCCAGCCCTGGGCGGGCAGGGTCCGGCGGCCGCAGCGGCTGACGTCGCTGCTGAGCGCGCGCAGCGTGGCCGGCGAGGTGTTCCTCCTCCAGCTCGTCGTCGTGGTGCTCCTCGTGGCCGCCGCGGTGGTGGCGCTCGTGGTCCAGGCCCGCAGTGACGCCATGCTGGACGCCCGGCACCGTACGCTCGCCGCCGCCGGCACGTTCGCCGAATCCCCCGGGATCGTCGCCGCCCTGCGCAGTCCCCGTCCGAGCGCGCTGCTCCAGCCGAGTGCCCAGGCGGCCCGCAAGATCGCCGGGGTGGACGGCATCAACGTCTACACGCTCGACGGTCTCACGATCACCCACAGCGACCCGCGTCAGATCGGCAAGCACGTGGTCGGCCCCTTCTCCAAGGCGGCGGCCGGCAAGTCCTTCACCGAGACGTTCGAGGGGTCCCTCGGTCAGTCCGTGGTCTCGGCCGTCCCGGTCAAGGACTCCGAGGACCGGGTCATCGCCGTCGTCGCCTCCCCGGTCACGGTCCAGAACGTGCAGAGCATGGTGAACCGGCAGCTGCCGGTCGTCATCGGCACGGCAGCCCTGGTGCTGGCCCTGTCGGCGGGCGGCACGGCCCTGGTGAGCCGCCGGCTGCTGCGCCGGACCCACGGCCTGGGGCCGGCGGAGATGACGAGGATGTACGAGCACCACGACGCCGTGCTGCACGCGGTCCGGGAGGGCGTGCTGATCATCGGTGGCGGCGGGCGCCTGCTGCTGGCCAACGACGAGGCACGGCGGCTGCTGGACCTGCCGGCGGACGCGGAGGGGCGCCCGGTCACGGAGCTGGGCCTGGAGGAGGGGATCGCCGCGTCGATCGCCTCGGGCCGTTCCGCGACCGACGAGCTGCACGTGGCGGCCGATCGGCTGCTGGCGCTCAACATCCGGCCCACCGCCCCCTTCGGGCAGGCGGGGACCGTGGTGACCCTGCGCGACACCACCGAGCTGCGGGCGCTCTCCGGGCGGGCCGAGGTGGCCCACGAGCGGCTGAAGCTGCTCTACGACGCGGGGGTGCGCATCGGTACGACGCTGGACGTGGGCCGCACCGCCGGGGAACTGGCGGAGGTGGCGGTCCCGAGGTTCGCCGACATCGCCTCCGTCGACCTGCTGGACCCGGTGCTGCACGGCGACGAGCCGCCCGAGCCGGGCACCGAGATGCGCCGTACCGCCGTCGTCGCCGCGCAAGACCCGCATCCCCTGTACCAGGTCGGCGAGCTGATCCGGTTCGTCCCGACCAGCCCCATGGCGATCGGGGTGGCCGGCGAGCACGCGGTGCGGGTGGCGGACCTGCGGGTCACCCGGGAGTGGATGGCCCAGGACCCGGCCCGGTCCCGGCGCATGCTGGACCAGGGCGTCCACTCGGTGATCGCCGTCCCGCTGCGGGCCCGCGGCGTGCTGCTGGGGATGGCGGGCTTCTGGCGGGTGGGGCCCTCGCCGGCCTTCGAGGAGGAGGACGTGTCCTTCGCCGAGGAGCTGACCGCCCGGGCGGCGCTGTCCATCGACAACGCCCGCCGCTTCACGCGCGAGCACGCCATGGCCGTCACGTTGCAGCGCAGCCTGCTGCCCCGGGGCGTACCGGACCAGTCCGCGGTCGAGGTCGCGCACCGCTACCTGCCCGCGCAGGCGGGGGTGGGCGGGGACTGGTTCGACGTGATTCCGCTGCCCGGCGCCCGGGTCGCGCTGGTGGTCGGGGATGTGGTCGGGCACGGTCTGCACGCCGCCGCCACCATGGGCCGGCTGCGCACCGCGATGCACAACTTCTCCACGCTCGACCTGCCCGCCGACGAGCTCCTGAGCCATCTGGACGAGCTGGTCGCCCACATCGACACCGACGAGGGCGCCGGTGAGCAGGAGTGGCAGGGTCTCACCGGCGCCACCTGCCTGTGCGCCGTCTACGACTCCGTCTCGGGGCAGGTGACCGCCGCGACCGCGGGCCACCCGGGCCCGGCCGTCGTCCACCCCGACGGAACGGTGTCGTTCCCGGAGCTGCCGGTCTCGCCGCCGCTGGGCCTGGGCGCCGGCCTGCCCATGGAGACCGCGTCGCTGACCGTTCCCGAGGGCGCGCAGCTGGTGCTGTTCACCGACGGGCTGCTGGAGAGCCGCGACCGCGACCTCGACGCGGGTCTGGCGGTGCTGGGCGCCGCCCTGGCCGGGCCGGCCGGGTCGCCGGAGGAGACCTGCGCCGCGGTGATCGACGCGATGCTGCCCAGCGGGCAGAGCGACGACATCGCCCTGCTGGTGGCCCGCACGCGCCGGCTGGATCCCGATCGGATCGCCGAGTGGGAGGTGGCGTCCGATCCGGCGGCGGTGTCCCCGGTGCGCAACGCCTGTGCCCGCCGGCTGGCGGAGTGGGGTCTGGAGGACATCGCCTTCACCACGGAACTCATCCTGAGCGAGCTGATCACCAACGCCGTCCGGTACGGGACGCAGCCCATCCGGGTGAGGCTGCTGTACGACCGCAGTCTGGTCTGCGAGGTGTCCGACGGGTCCAGCACCTCCCCGCACCTGCGCCGGGCCGAGGCCACCGACGAGGGAGGACGCGGTCTGTTCCTCGTCGCCCAGTTCGCGGAGCGGTGGGGCACCCGCTACACGGCCCGCGGCAAGATCATCTGGAGTGAGCAGGCCCTTCACGCCGAGCCCTCGGCGGCCGGGGAGGACCTGGGGGCGGCGCTCCTCGCCGCCTGGGACGACGAGGCGTTCTGAGTCCGCACGGGTAGGTCGGCCGGAGGACAGGTGGTGGGCGCGCACCGCTGGGACTGCGTTGTCGCGGCTGCCGCACGTACGCTGGCATCGGATCAGTACGTGCCGCCCGTTATGGAGCCTTTGTGCCCGCACCTCGTCTCCGGACAGCCGCCGTCGCCGCCTGCCTCGCCCTCGCCGCGGGGCCCCTCGGCGCCTGCGGAGACAGGCCCCCCGCCGCACCCTCGCCGCCCGCGGTGGCCACGTCCGCCGCGGACGCGGGCGGTATGGCGGCGCTGACCGCGGCGGCCAGGAAGGAGGGGGCGCTCAATACCATCGCGCTTCCGAGGGACTGGGCGGGCTACGGCGCGCTGATCGACGGCTTCGAGAAGAAGTACGGGATCGAGGTCACGGTGGAGGACCCGGACGGCACCAGCCAGGACGAGGTCGACGCCCTCAAGGAGCACCGGCGCGACGGGAGCGCCCCCGACGTGATCGACGTGGGCGGCACCTTCGCGCCGGCCGCCGCCCGGCAGAACCTGCTCGCTCCGTACGAGGTCGTCCCCTACGACGACATCCCCGGGGACCAGAAGGACCCGCGGGCCCGCTGGTACAACAACTACGGCGGCTACGTCTCGATCGGCTGCGACGCCCGCCGCGTCAGAACCTGCCCGTCGACCTTCGCCGATCTGCGCAAGCCCGAGTACAAGGGCCAGGTCTCCCTCAACGGCGACCCGACGAAGTCGGGCTCCGCCTTCGCCGGGGTGTACGCGGCGGCCCTGGCGAACGGGGGCTCCTTCGACGACATCCGGCCCGGTGTCGACTTCTTCGCCGACCTCAGCGAGAGCGGCAACTTCATCCCCGTCGAATCGACCCCGGCCACGATCGAGCAGGGGCGGACCCCGATCAGCATCGACTGGGACTTCCTCAACCTCGGGTACGCCGAGGAGTTCCGCAGGAAGGGCGCGGACGTGGACTGGCGGACCGCGATCCCCTTCGACGGGAGTTTCGCCCAGTACTACGCGCAGGGGATCAACAAGAACGCCCCGCACCCCGCCGCGGCGCGGCTGTGGCAGGAGTACCTCTTCAGCCCGGAGGGCCAGAACCTCCGGCTCGCGGCCTATGCGCGCCCCGTCCTCATGGAGTCGATGGAGGAGAACGGCACCCTCGACGAGACCGCGGCGGAGAAACTGCCGACGGTCGAGGGCACCCCCACGTTCCCGACGGAGGCACAGCAGGAGAAGGCGGCGAGGACCGTCGACCGCAGCTGGGAGAAGGCCGTCTCGCCCTGAGGCGGGGGCGGGGGCGGGAGCGAGGGGGGGCCCGGTCAACACCGGTGGTGGTCCGGCCAGATGCCCGCCGTGGGGGCCGCCCGGCCCGATCCGGTCCTGGTCCGCCGGGTCCGCCGGCCCGGGAGATCGGCCACCGTCTCCTCCTCACCGGCGGCTGCGGCCCCTCCCAACGGGGTCGAGTCCCCCTCGTGTTCCGGTCCATCGCCCGAGAGGGTGTCGAGCAGCCGCTCACGGGCGTACACCCGGGTCAGTTCGGGGAACTCGTAGTGGGTGCCGCCGTCCTCCCAGCGGACGATGTTGATCAGGTGGCTGTCCACGAAGCGCTGGAGGAGGTGCTCCACGCTGCGGCTGTCGCTGCCGAGGAGCTCGACGACGGAGTCCGCGGTGAACCGCCTGGGCGGCAGGATGCTCAGCAGCCGGAAGACGCTCTGCTCGACGCGCCCCAGCCCTTCGTAGCTGAAGTCGTACCGGGACCGTACGTCGAGCTCCCCGAGGCGGAGTTCGTCCAGCAGTTTCTCGGAACACGTCAGTTGGCTCGCTAAGCCGGACAGGGTGAGCCCCGGACTGCCGCTGAGGCGCCCTCCGATGCACCGCACGGCCAGGGGATGTCCGCCGACGGTCTCCATCAGCTGGTTGGCGGCGTTGCGCTCCCGCCTGACCCGGGCGGATCCGATGATCCGGGCGAGCAGTTCCCGGCCCTCCGCGGTGTCCATGGCGTCGAGGTTCACGTTCCAGGCGCCGCCCAGGCCGTGCAGGCGCCTGCGGCTCGTGATGACCACGGAGCATTCCGGGTCGCCGGGGAGCAGGGAGCGCACGTCGGCCAGCGAGGACACGTCGTCCAGCAGGATCAGCAGGCGCCGGCCGACGGTGGTGGAGCGGAACAGCTTGGACCGTTCCTCCAGGTCGGCGGGTATCTCGGACTCCGCGACGGCCAGGGCGCGCAGGAATCCGTGGAGCACCTCCGAGGGGCCCGTGCCCATGCCGGTGGAGCCGCGCAGGTCCGCGTAGAGCTGTCCGCCCTCGAAGAACGGCCGGACGGTGTGGGACATGTGCACGGCGAGCGCGCTCTTGCCCACGCCCGGCATGCCGCTGATGACCGCGACGGCAGGGGCCGTACGGGGCCGGTCGCGCTCGCCGACCCCGGCCAGGAGGGCGGGTGCCTGCTCGACGATGGACTCCCTTCCGGTGAAGTCGGCTATGTCCGGCGGGAGTTGGGCGGGCGCGGGGATGCCCGGCGCGGCCGGCGGGGCCGGGACCGCCCGCGGCCCGGCGGCCACCGGCACCTCCTCCGGTTCGGGAGGCAGGACCGGTCCGCGGTCGGGCTCGATCAGGACGGGCTGCTGGTGGCGTTCGTACAGCACACCGCCCGTGGCCTCCGACAACAGCGCCTGGTGGAGCGCCCGGAGCTCCTTGCCCGGTTCGAGTCCGAGGTTGTCGATCATGCTGCGCCGCAGCACCTGATAGACCTCCAGCGCCTCGTGGCGCCGGCCGGAGCGGTGCAGGGCGATCATCAAGGAGGCGTGCACGTTCTCATGGAGGGGGCGGCTGAGCACGAGCGACTTCAGCTCGCTGATCAGCTCCTGATGGCGCCCCAGCTGGAGGTCGGCCTCGATCCGCAGGTCGAGCGTGCGCTCCCGGAACTCCTCGAGCCGGGTCACGTAGGAGGACAGCAGGCCGCCAGGCACGACGTCGACGAGTGCGGAGCCGCGCCAGAGCGCGAGCGAGCGCCGGAGCGCCTCGGCCGCCCCTGCCGCATCCCCGCTCTTCAAGAGCGACTTTCCCTCGCCGGCTTCCGTTTCGAATCGGTGGAGGTCGACGCACCGGTCGGGAATGGACAGCGTGTATCCCCCGGGCCGAGTGAACAGGATTTCCTCGGAATTCCGCGCGGTGAGAATCTTCCGGAGCTTGTAGATATATGTTTGCAAAGTGGTCATCGCGCTCGCGGGCGGGTCGCTTTCCCACAGCTCGTCGATAAGCTCGGAGGTCTGTACCAGGGTGTTCCTCCGCATGAGGAGGAGGGCTATCACCTGGCGTGGCTTGGGTGCTGTGGGCACGACATTGCGCGGACCATCGAGAATCTCCAATGGGCCGAGCATCCGGAAGTCCATCTCATGTCCCCCGTTCGGTGATGCTGCGTGTTCACGAGAGGGTCGAGCGCCGCCTGGTCGACGTAAGGGGTGCGGAGCGACTTCTCCCCTGACTTTGCACTAAGTTAACTCTTCCTTTAAGGCGGGGCAAGGCCATATGCCAGCGTCCTGCTCCCGGTCCGCCGGGGCAACATCGGCCACCGGCGGTTCTGTTGGCCCGAAACAGCTCAAGATTAAACGGAATTTGATCTTCCGAGGTGCATCCGCCCTGGACCGCGCCGGGGGCCACGGGATTCCGCTTCGAATTCACGCCAATCACCCACGGAAATGCGCCGGTTCCTTTCGCCGCGCACGACCGTCGGGGCCACTGGAGGCCGCCACGATCCTCGCTCGATCCCTGGGGGAGGGGAGCACTCTCCGGACGGACACGGGCGCGTGGGGGGCGTCATGACCACAACCATCGAACGTCACGCTCGAAGAACGATCGAAGCCCCCGCCGGATTCCATCCGGGCGCATCAACTCCGCTGCGCGGGGCCCCAGCCGGCCCCGCCACGGAGGTTCAGGGAGATTCGAGGTCGTTGCTGGCAGCCCGCACTGTACTGGGCCCTGCGCGCCGTCGAAGGCCCCCACCTCCACGGGAGCATCCGAGGACACCGGTACGGCCACCCCTCTCGACGCCGCGGACGCGGAAGACCGCCGAGCACGCCGAGTACGCAGCACGACCCTGTCCTTCCGGCGCAAAGGAATCCCTGGTGAACAGAATCGCCCTCCCGCTCCCTTCCCCGACCGCCCTGCGCACCCTCCAGGACCGGCTCGCGAGGTCGGCCCTCGCCGAGGAGAGCCGCATCCGCCAACCGGTCCCGTTCGCCACGTGGTTCGCGGGCGCCCGCGAACGCTCCGGCCTCCGGGTCGAACGCGTGGGTCTCGACGGCCTGGAGAACTGGGAACGGGACCCGCGCACCGGAGCCCTGCGGCACGCCAGCGGCGGCTTCTTCGCCATCGACGGGCTGGACGTGCGCTTCCCGTCCGGTCCCGTACCCCGGTGGCAGCAGCCGATCATCCACCAGCCGGAGGTCGGTGTCCTCGGCCTGCTGGCCAAGGAGTTCGGCGGGGTTCTGCATTTCCTCATGCAGGCCAAGGTCGAGCCGGGGAACAGGAACCACCTCCAGCTCTCCCCCACCGTGCAGGCCACCCGCAGCAATTACCTGCGCCTGCACAAAGGGCGCGCCGTTCCCTATCTGGAGTACTTCCAGGAAAGGACGCGGCACCGGGTCGTCGCCGATGTCCTCCAGTCCGAACAGGGCGCCTGGTTCTACCGCAAGCGGAACCGGAACATCGTCATCGAGGTGACCGAGGACATCGCCGTCGAGGAGGACTTCCGCTGGATGACGCTGGGCGAGATCCACCGGCTGCTGGCCGTCGAGGACATCGTCAACATGGACACCCGCACCACGCTGTCCTGCCTGCCCCTGGCCGGCGGCGGTCTCGACGTCCTGATGGACAGCGGTGACGGCTTCCGGGACGCCCTGGCCCGCTCGTGCGCCGGAGAGCCGGGCGGAGTTCACACCGTGGACGAACTCCAGAGCTGGATCACCGAGCACCGGGCGCAGAACGACCTCACCACCCGCCCGGTGCCGCTGGTCGACCTGCGCGACTGGCACAGCTCACCGGAGCGGGTCTCCCACACCAGCGGGCGCTTCTTCTCCGTGATCGGGGTGAACGTCACGGCCGGTACGCGCGAGGTCCGCGGCTGGTCCCAGCCCATGCTGGAACCCCACGGCACCGGCGTGATCGCCGTGCTGGTCAAGGAGATCGACGGGGTGCTCCACGTCCTCCTGCGGGCCAGCGTGGAGCCCGGGTACGTGGACGGCGTCGAGCTCTCCCCCACCGTCCAGTTCACCCCCGAGAGCGTGCCGCCGGGCGCGGCCCTGCCCCGCTTCGTCGACGACGTGCTGTCCGCCCCGCCGGAACGGACCCGGTTCGCCTGCCTGCTGTCGGAGGAGGGCGGCCGTTTCCACCACGCCCTGAACCGCTACCTGATCGTCGAGGCCGACGGCGACGCCGAGGCGATGGAGGACCGGGACTTCCGCTGGCTGACCCTGGAGCAGCTGAGCACCCTCCTGCGGCACAGCCACTACCTCAACGTCCAGGCCCGTACCCTCGTGGCCTGTCTGCACAGCCTGCTGGCGCCGCGGCGGCCCGGTGCCGAGGCGCTGGTCCTGTGAGCGGCTGAGCGGACCGGCGCACGCGGACGAGTGGTGGCGGCCCACCGGATTTCCGGTGGGCCGCCACCACTCGTCGCCGTACCGCCGATCAGGCGGAGCGCAGGGCGCGGTCGATCGCCAGGCACTCGGCGTAGTCGGGCAGCAGCCCCTCCGCCGCGGCCTTCTCCAGGGTCGGTGCCGCGAGGTCGCGCTCGGACAGGACGGGCTCGATGTCACCGGGGATGGGCAGGGCCAGCTCCGGGTCGAGGATCGACAGCGCCAGCTCGTGCTCCGGCACGTACTCCCCCGAGAGCAGGTAGGACACCACGGTGTCGTCCTCCAGCGCGACGAAGCCGTGGGCGACGCCGACCGGGAAGTACACGGAGCGGAACACCTCGGTGTCCAGCAGGACGGCGTCCCACTTGCCGAAGGTGGGCGAGCCGACCCGGACGTCCACCGCTATGTCGAGCGTCCTGCCGCGCGCGCAGTACACGTACTTGGCACAGCCCGGGGGCGTCAGCGTGTAGTGCAGGCCGCGCACCACCCCCCGCCGTGACCTGCTGTGATTGGTCTGGGCCACGCGGAACAGCGTGTGGCCGCCGGTGGCGTCCGAGAACGCCGACTCCTGGTAGGGCGAGAGGAATATGCCACGCTCGTCGTCGAACACGCGTGGGGTGAATTCGATTGCGCCCTCGACGGAGAGTTTCCGCGACTCCATGGAGGAAACCATGACGGACTCCCATTCAGTGCAGTGATGTGCGGTCTGTGGTCCGTGAGCGCCTGGGTCCCGTGTCCGGCGTGCCAGGATCGGGGATTCTCCACTGGGCCCGCGTGCTGCTGACGATGATTGCCGCGGGATCTCGTGTGCGCCTCAACGACGGCTGGACGGCCCGGCCCTCGGCCCGGCCCGCGCTGCTGCGGGGTCCATCTGCCCTCGAGCGCTTGCGCAGGTGCCGGCCGGACGATGGTGGGCCGGACACGCCGACCATTCCTGGGAGCGACGCACGTGGACAAGACAACCTACAAGGCCCATGTCACGGCCGCCTTCGACCGCGCCGCCGGGTCCTACGACCGGATGGGGGTCACCTTCTTCACCCCCATGGGACGGCGCCTGGTGGAGCGGGCCGCGCCGAGGGCCGGGCAGCGCGTGCTGGACGTGGGCTGCGGGCGGGGGGCGTGCCTGTTCCACGCCGCCACGCTCGTCGGCGAACGGGGCCACGTCCTCGGCATCGACATCGCGCCGGCCATGATCGAGGAGGCCCGTAAGGAGGCGGCCGGCCTCGGTGCCCCGAACGTCGAGCTGCGGGTGATGGACGGGGAGTTCCCCGAGCTTCCGGCCCGGTCCTTCGACGTGGTCACCGGCAGCTACAGCCTCATCTTCTTCCCCGACGCCCGGGCCGCGCTGCCGCGCTACGCCGAACTGCTCGCCGACGGCGGGCGCATCGCCTTCACCAGCCCGGTGTTCGACGACGACACCTTCCCGTTCCTGCCGCCCGTCTTCACCGAGCTCATCCCGCGCTCGCTCCTGGAGAACCTGCCGCCGCAGTGGCGGCCGGAGGAACTCCAGAAGCGGTTCAACAGCTGGCTGGCGAAGGAGTCGGACCTGCGCGGGGTCCTGGAGTCGGCGGGGTTCCGCGAGGTGGAGATCACCGACGAACCGGTCGACCTCGTGGCCCCGTCCGGGGAGGCGTGGGTGGCGTGGTCCCACACCCAGGGCATGCGGCTGCTGTGGGAGCACCTGCCCGACGACGACCGGGAGCGGCTGCGGGTCCGGCTCACCGAGGCCCTGGACGCCATGCGCCACGACGGCGGGCCCCTGTCGATCGAGACGCCGGTGCGCTACGTCACGGCGACCGTGGCCCGTTGACCTCGCCCACCACGGCCCCGCGGGCCGGAGCGGCGGCCGCCGCAGGGGACCGGCGGGTGGCCCTGGCCAGCAGGGTCTCGGCCGGCCCCCGCCGGCCCCTGCGGCGCAGCAGTTCGGCGAGCAGTACGCCACCGCCCCAGGTGCCGAGGGCGACGAGCGCGGAGCCGAGGACCCCCACGCGGTCGCCGAGGCCGAGGGTGTACGGGGCGAACAGCGCGAGCCAGACGACCGACTGCCAGACGTAGGCGCTCATCGACCGCCGGCCGCACGCCGCGACAGCGACCACGGCCCTGCTCCGCCGGTGCTCCAGGCGCAGCGCGAGCAGGGCCACGGCCGCGGCCAGACCGCAGCCGCCCGCGTACCCCGTCAGTACGTGCAGCGCGCTGAGCCCCCACGTCACGCCGGAGGGGGCGGTGGTCCACACCCCTGAGGTGATCAGCGCCAGCGGGAGGCCTCCGGCGACGCTCAGCGCGGTGCCCGCCACCGCCACCCGGCTCAGCAGGGCCCGGTGGCGGCCCGGCTCCTCCAGGATCCGACGCCGGGCCGCGTGCGCGCCGACCAGGAACGGGCCGAGCGACATCACGGCGAACAGTGGTGTGGTGAACACCCAGGTGCCGAGGCGGTAGGCCGCGTCGGACACCGGGTCCGCGGCCAGGTACAGCGCCGACGCGGTGTCGCCCGGCTCGTCGGAGACGCCCGCGGCCAGCATGCTCGCGTACAGCGCCGTCCCCACGACCACGCCGGCGCCCGCCACCGTGAACAGGGTCCGGTCACGGGCGCCGGTCAGGCCGACCGCGACCAGCCCGAGCAGCCCGTAGGCGCCCAGGACGTCACCGGCGAACAGCAGCAGGGCGTGGACGGACCCGAACAGCAGCAGCCAGCGGGCGCGGCGCCGCAGCACTCCGCGCGCACCCGGGCCGTCCCGTCCCCGCTCCCGCTCGCGTGCCAGGATCCGGCCCGTGCCGTAGCCGAACAGCAGGGCGAACATGGGGAAGCTGCGGCTGTCGGCCAGTACGGTGAGCACTCCCGCCGTCAGGGCGTCCGCCGGCGAGCCGGCGACGGGCGGGTACCCCCGGATCACGGCGGCGCTCCCGCTGACGAACATGTGGGCGTGCACCAGGGCGACGATCAGCAGCATCAGGCCCCGGGCGAGATCGGGGGCGAGGGCGCGGTCCGCCTTCGCCCCGGATCCGGCCGGACGCGGAGCGCCGTCGCTCATCGTCCCTTCCTCTCCGGCATGTCAGTCCCGCTCCGCCAGCACCAGGTGGACGCTGCCGCCGACGTAGACCCCCCACTGGGAGACCGTGGCGTGGAAGCCGAGGCCGGCCAGCCGCGAGACGACCCGGCCGAGCCTGCCGTCGATGTCGTGGACCTCCAGGAGGACCCGGCGGATACGGGGCCAGCAGGCCGGATCGATGCCGTCGAGGACGTCGAGTTCACCGCGTTCGACGTCGATCTTGAGCAGGCCCACCCGGTCGACGGCGTGCTCCGCCATGACGGCGGCCAGCGTGGTCACCTCGACCGTGACCCGCTGGGTCACGTTGAAGGTACGCCGGACGACCTCCCGGGTCTGTTCGTCGGCGCCGATGTTGTCCAGGTGCGCCTCGAGGTTGCGGGCGTCGTCCTCGGCGTCGTCGTACAGGGTCGAGGCGGAGGCCACGTAGGGCCGGTAGGTCAGTTCGGACGTGCCGGGCACGGCGCCCAGCGCCTGCCGGAAGGCGGTCGCGCCCGGGAGGTGGCGGGCGAGGTTGTCCTCCAGGCAGGTATAGGCCTTGGGGGCGGGTTCGAAGGCGAGCAGGCGGCTCTCGGGGGCCAGCTCGCCGAAGAGCAGCGACGCCAGCCCGATGTGGGCGCCGACGTCGATGACGGCCTCGTCGGGCCGGAGGCCCTCGGCCGCCTTGCGGTAGGGGGCGGCGCTGCTGATCTCCTCCCAGAGGGTGTGCGCCTCCGCTTCCTGGACCGCCGACAGCACGCGGCCGTCGGGCAGTGCACAGCGGGAGACGGGGACGTCGGTGGGCAGTTCGTCGGGGAGATCCCACGGATTCGGCATGGCGTCGAATCTGCGGTACGGGTCTCGAGGCCCGCACGAGGAGCACTGGTCCACCGGCCGCCGGGCCGGTGGACCGGTCACGCACGGTTCCGGTGCTCCCTGGTCATCGCCTCGAGGACCGGCACGACCTCGTTGGGCGTCGGCATGGCGCGGATCTCCTCGCGCAGCGCGCCGGCCCGTTCGGTGTACGAGGGCTCGTCGAGCAGCCGGAGGATCTTCTCGCGCAGCACCTCGGCGGTCAGGTCGCGGGCGGAGACGGCCAGGGTGGTGCCGGACTTCTCGTACTCCTCGCCCATGTCCTCGCTCACCCACTCGTAGCCGACGATGACGACCTGGGGCACGCCGTGCAGGTCCGCGGTGGCCTTCGTCTGGTAGCCGGCGTGGTGCACGATCACCGAACACGACGGCGCCAGTTCGTTCAGGGGGACGAAGTCGGTGGTGCGGATGTTGTCCGGCAGGTCGGGCAGGGCGTCGCGCTGCGCCGGGTCGAGGGCGGCGATGATCTCGACGTCGAGGCCGGCCAGGCTCTGGAAGAGGGCCGCGAGGGTCTCGTCGAGGCGGAACCGCTCGGATTCCTCGCTGGTGATGGAGGTGCCGAGGGTGATGCACACCCGGCGGCGTTCCACCGGTTCGTTGAGCCAGCTGGGCACGACGCAGCGCCCGTTGTACGGGACGTAGCGCATCGGGACGGTCGGCAGGTCGAGTTCCTGGCGCAGTGAGGCGGGCCTGGTGTCGACGACCCACTGGCCCGTCAGCATCGTCTCGTCGAACCGCCGGTCGCTGCCGAGGCGTTCGAGGGTCCAGTTCAGCCACTCGGCCGTCGGGTCCTCGCGCAGCGGCTCGGGCTGCCGGTCGCGGTGGTGCACGAAGTGTCCGCGGGTGACCATCTGGAGGGCGAGCTCGGGGCCGGACACCAGGCGCGCGTGCGCGGCGCCGGTCGCGACGGCGACGACGGCCCCGGCGATCGAGAAGCTCTCCCAGATGACCAGGTCGGGCTGCCAGCTGCGGGCCGCCTCCACGAGCTGGTCGATCTGGGCGTCGTTGTTGAGGGGCTGGTAGAGGGCGGGGACGACCATGTTCTCGTAGGAGAGGTGGTCCTCCCAGGTCGCCTTGGAGGGGTCCTGCTTGCTGGTGCCGATCTCGTTGAAGAGGGAGATCGCCTCCTTCTGGAAGCCGTCGAGCTGCTCCCAGAGGGTGGGCGACTGGATCGGCACGGCGGTCAGGCCGGTCTGGGTGACGGTGTCGACGAGCCGTTCGTTGCAGGCGGCCCGCACCTCGTGGCCCGCGGTGCGCAGGGCCCAGGCCAGCGGGACCATCTGGTGGAAGTGGTTGCCCTCGATCGACGTGAACAGGACTCTCATCGCCGGGTTCCTTTCTGTGGGCACCGGTCAGCCGGTGGTGAGCGGGCAGCCGAGCAGGTGCCGGGTCACCGGTGAGCGGCGGCTGCGCAGGTGGCCGCCGGACCGGCGCGGGCGCGGGCCGGCGGCCACCAGGGCGCGCAGGACCGCCTCGGCCTGGGCGCGGGCGAACGGCACTGTCACCCGGTGGTGGAGACCGGGGACCAGGGCTTCGGCCGGGCGGCCGGTGACGAACCGGTCGGATTGGTCGAAGACCTCGGGATCGCGGTTCGCCGCGGCGACGAGGACCACCACTCGCTCCCCTTCCGCGACGCGCTGTCCGGCGAGCGCGGCGTCGGCGAGGGCGACGGCCGGATGGATCTGCACCGGGGAGTCGTGGCGCAGGACCTCGTCGACCACGAGGGCCGCGTGTCCGGGGTCGTCGGCCAGGCGCGCCCATTCCCCGGGATGGTCCGTCACCGCCAGCACGGCTCCGGTGATCAGGCGGGCTGCGGTGCGCACCCCGGCGGTGGCGAGCAGGAGCGCCGCCTCCTGCCGCGCAGAAGCGTCCGCCGCGTCCCCCGGGCCGGTTCCGGTGGCGGTCCCGGGGGTGGCGAGGAGTTCGCGCAGCCGGGCGACGGCTGCCACCGCCCGCCGGGTGGTGTCCAGGGGCTGCGGGCACAGCAGGCCGTCGAGCACGACCCCGGCGGCGGCGCAGGCCCGGGACAGTTCCCGGCGGTCCGCCCCGGCCGGCCCGAGGGCGGCGGCGAGCAGGTGCACGGGCACGACCTCCGCGAGGTCGGTGACGAGGTCGAAGTCAGCGGCCAGGCCGCCGACCACCCGCTCGCACACCGCTTCGACGGCCGCGGGGGTGACGGCCTCCGGCACCTGCCCGTGCAGGCGCTCGTAGTGGGCGGCGTCCCCGCCGAGTCCGGCATCGTGCACCGGTACGTGGGCCTCGTCGTCCGTCAGGGGCCGGTGCGGCCACGTCCCGCCCAGGAGTTCCCCGGCCACTGCGTGGTCCGCCGTCACCCAGGCGCCCGTGGCGCTGCGCCACAGCGGGCCGAGCGCGCGGATGCGCTCCTGGGCCGGCCGGGGATCCTCGGCGTGGCCGCGCAGGAGGTCGGCGTACGGATCGCCCTTGACCTGCTGCAGCCACACCTCTCCGTGGGCCCGCTGGAGGCGTCTGCCGAGTTCGCCGATGTCCGTGCCGTTCCATGTGCCGTGCATGACGCTCACCTTCGACGTTCTCCTCTGCGACGGTCACAGCACTAGATGAGGGGGAACTTCTCGTTGTCCAGCGGGTCCCCGGGAGCCATGTGGGAGATGTGGGCGTCCTCGGTCCCGGGCCAGTAGGTGGCTCCGTCGTCCATGTAGACGATGCCGTGGCCCATCCGGGGGTTGTCGGTCAGGTTCGCCCCGGCCATGTGCACGGTGCGGCAGTGGTGGAAGGCGACGTCGCCGGCCCGCAGCGGCACGGTGACCCGGGGCTGCCAGTCGTAGTCCGGCCAGACCTCGGGGAGGGGCCGGTACTCGGCGAAGCTGGTCATGTGGATCTGCCGCTGGGTGTCGTCGCGCAGGTGCGAGCCGGGCAGGTACGTGAGGCAGCCGCTCTCGACCGGTACGTCGACCAGGGCGACCCACGCCGTCAGCGTCCGGTCGATGCCGTGCAGGGGGAGGCCCGTCTCGTCGTCGTGGACGATCGTGGGCAGCGTGTTCAGGGTCTTCTGCCCGGACTTGAGGAGGACGTCGGTGCTGTAGAGGCGCAGCGGGGCGGCGGCGAGCCGCTTGGCGACACCGGTGATCACCGGGTGCAGCGCGAGGTCGCGCAGCGCCTCGTGCTTGAGCCAGGCCTGGGCGACGAAGTGCACCTGCACCTCGTCCTCGCCGGCGCCCCAGATCTCCGGGCCGAGCCGGGCGACCAGTTCCTCGGAGGCGGCCCTGAACCGCTCCACCTCGGAGGCGGACAGGACCTGGGGAATCCGGACGAAACCGTTCTCCTGGTAGTGGCGGCGGGCCTCGTCGGTGAGGACGTCGTCGGCCGTGACCGGGGCGCTTCGGGCCGTCATGGCGTGTTCGCTCCTTCGTCGTGGTGGTGGGATCCGGGGTGTCCCGGTCAGCGGGACAGCACCCGGGTGAGGGCGTCGCGCAGGGCGCCGACGGGGTCGTCGGGCCGGGTGGCGGTGCGCCAGGCGACGACGCCGTCGGGCCTGATGAGGCTGGCGCCCCCGGCCCCGATGCCGAACCGTTCGGCGAGTTCTCCGGCGGGGTCGTCGAGGTCGGTGGCCGGGCCGTGGACCGCGACGGGGACGCCGAGGTCACGGCTCACGTCACGGGCCCATCCGGTCCAGTCGGCACCGTCCGTACCGGTCATCAGCAGCCAGCCGGAGCCGAAGAGGTCCACGGTGGAGATCCGCTCGCCCGCCCTGCGCACCCACACGTGCGGCATGCGGAATCCGGGCCGGCCGGTGGGCCGGGCCGGGGACTCGACCCTGGCCGGATCGTCGTCGTCGATGAGGACGGCGTCGGAGCGGTACCGGAAGCCGAGGATCACCTCGGCGTAGCCGACGGGTTCCGCCATGCGGTCCTGGAGGTGCGGGGCGAGCCGGGAGGCGTAGAGGTACATGGACTCGTCCATGACGAGGTGGGCCACGAGGCTGCGCTCGGGCTCGTAGCTGTCGAGCAGACCGGGGCCGGCCCGGCCGGTGAGCACGGCGGACAGCTTCCAGGCCAGGTCGTACCCGTCGCCGATGGCCGTGTTGCCGCCGAGGCCGCCGGTGGGCGGGACGACCTTGGCCGAGTCACCGACCAGGAACACCCGTCCGGCGCGCCACCGTTCGGCGATGCGGGCCGCCATCTCCCAGCGCTGGACGTCCAGCACCTCGGGCTCCAGGTCCGGCGCGTCCAGCCCGGTGCGGATCAGTTCGAGGCAGCGGTCGGGGGTGAAGTCCTCGGCGGACTCTCCGCGTTCGGGGTCGTACTCGACCAGGAAGGTGTGCCGCTCGGGCCGGTCGCTCCCGATGAAGATGCCGCTGAAGGCGGGGTTGCGCAGGTAGTACAGCCCGGACGCGTCGGAGGTGAGCACCTCGGACAGGTCGGCCTCGAAGATCATGCCGACCACGTGGGACAGCGAGCCGTGGCCCCGGCGGGCGATACCGAGGCCCTCCCTGATGGGGCTGCGGTCGCCGTCCGCGGCCACCAGGTAGCGCGCCCGTACGGTTGTCCGCGCGTCACTGTCGCGGTCGCGGAGCACCGCGGTCACCCCGTGCTCGTCCTGTTCGTAGGAGACGAGCTCGGTGCCGAACCGGATCTGCGCGCCGTCCCGGCGGGCCCGGTCCAGCATCAGCGGTTCCAGCTGGTCCTGCCAGGCCAGCGCCCACGGCATGGGGGAACAGGGCGCGGTGGTGGCGACGAGGTTGTCGAAGCCCTCCTCGAAGGTGCCGAGCACCTCGCCCCGTACGGTCTCGGCGACCCGGGTCGTGAAGTGTCCCTTGGCACCGCGGTGGTCGGTGGCGTCCTGCACCTCTTCGGCGATCCCGCCGAGCCGCAACAGCTCCATGGTGCGCGGGTTCTGGCCGATCGCCCTGGGGTGGATCGACGTCGTCGGATGCTTCTCGGCCATGAGCACCGGCACGCCCATGCGGGCGAGGAACATCGTCGTGGACAGGCCTCCCAGCCCCGCGCCCACTACCAGTACGTCTACTTCCGTGTCAGATGTGGCCATCCGTCTTCTCCCGCTTCGGTGGCGGCGGTCCTGTCGGACTCCGTTGCCCGGGGCCGAGACTCGCCGGTCGGCTTCGAAGTTCGCTGGAGGCCCGTCGACGCGGGCTCGTGCCGGGCTGCGGGGATCCTCGAGTGCCGTGCGAACCGGCGGCGGCAGGGTGACCTCCCATGCGAGTGCTGTTCACGCCGTTCCCGGCGAGCACCCACGTCCACACCCAGGTACCCCTGGCGTGGGCGATGCGGGCCGCGGGACACGAGGTCCGTGTCGCCACCAGGCCGGACGTGGTCGAGGACATCAACAACGCCGGCCTGACCGCGGTCGCGGTCGGCGGGGTCCTCGACGTCGCGGCCACGATGAATCCGGAGTACACCGACGAGCCCGACGAGATGCGCGACGAAGCCTGGCTGGACGTCCTCGACATCAGCGAGACCCGGCCGGAGAAACTGACCCTTCCCTACGTGCACGGGGTGCTGACCGCGTGGACGTCGTTCGTCTACCAGAACACCCTGCCGGACGACACCACCGGGGAACTGATCGACTTCGCCCGTTCCTGGCGGCCCGACCTGGTCGTCTGGGACACCATGTACTACCCCGGGGCGCTCGCGGCGCGGATCAGCGGCGCGGCGCACGCGCGGCTGATGTTCGGCCTGGACCTGGTCGGGCTGATGCGGCAGCACTACCTGCGCGGGCTGGCCGAGCTGCCGCCGGCGCTGCGGGAGGATCCGCTGGAGGAGTGGATGGAGCGGATCCTGCGGCTGCACGGCCGGGAGTTCAGCGAGGACCTGGTCGTGGGGCAGTGGACGATCGATCCCGTTCCGCCGTCCCTGCGCCTGCCCGTCGACCTGCCGTCCGTGCCGGTCCGTTACGTGCCGTACAACGGCGAGGCGCAGATCCCGGGGTGGCTGCGGGAGCCGCCGCCCCGCCGGCCCCGCGTCTGTCTGACGCTCGGCAGGTCGTTCCGCGAGGTGGTCGGTGCGGACCGGGCGTCGGTGGGCGATCTGCTGGAGGCGGTGGCGGACCTGGACGTGGACGTGGTCGCGACGTTCACCGCGGACCAGCTCGATACCGGCCGGCGCGTCCCGGACAACGTCCGGGTCGTCGACTTCGCACCGCTGGACGCACTGCTGCCGACCAGCTCGGCGATCGTGCACCACGGGGGATCGGGCACCCTGCAGACCGCGCTGGCGCACGGCGTGCCCCAGGTGATGGTGCCGGCCAGGATGTGGTGCAACGTTCCCAAGGCGGAGCGGGTGCGCGACGCGGGGGCCGGGCTGTGCATCGATCCGGAGGAGCTGACGCCGCAGGGGCTGCGCGCCGCGCTGGTCCGGGTGCTGGAGGAGCCGTCGTTCCGCGAGAACGCCGAGCGGCTGCGCCGGGAGGTCCTCGCCACGCCCTCGCCCGCCGACATCGTCCCGGTGCTGGAGCGGCTCACCGCCGAACACCGTTCGCGGTAGGGGATGTCGCGCGGCCGTGGGGGCATCGCTGCCTCCACGGCCGCGGTCGCTACGCGGCTACGCGGGCGGGGTGCTCCCGATCCGGGGGAACGGGGTGGTCGAGAAGATCACCTCGACCGGTACCTCGAAGTACTCCGCGATCCGCAGGGCGAGGTGCAGGCTGGGACTGTACTCGCCGCGCTCCAGGTAGCCCACCGTCTGGTAGTGCACCCCGAGGGCGTCGGCGAGCTGCCTGCGCGTGATGGCGCGCTCGACCCGCAGCACGGCGATGCGGTTGTGCACCGTCTCGTTCCCGGCGCCGCCGCGCGGACGGCCCTGCTCGCCGGTGGAGCGCCAGCCCGCCGCGGGCGTGCCGGCGCCGGAGCCGGATGCCGGGGCGGCCGCCCCGGCATCCGGCTCCGCCGACGTGCCCCGGCGCGCCGGCGCGCGCTTGCTGCCGGTTCCCTTGTCACCCAACGCGCTTCAATGCCTCCTGTTGCCGGGCCTCGACCTTCGAACCCGTCTCGCCGCGCACCGTACGGCCCAGGACCCGCGGTGCGATCACCAGCGCGACGACGGCCCAGGCGAGCAGCACGACCGCGGTCATGGGCCTGCGCCAGGAGTCGCCGAGCTCGACCGCGACCGCCGCGTCGGGCAGCAGCGCGGCGCGGGTGCCCAGGCCGACCCAGTACACGGGGAACAGCTGCGCAATGCCCTGGAGCCAGCCCGCGAGCGAGGTGATCGGGTAGAAAATACCCGAGATCGCCATCAGACCCATCGTCGGGAAGATGCCCCACGTGTTGGCGCCGCGCGGGTTCTTCACCATGGCGCCGATGATCAGGCCGATCGGCAGGGTGGCGAGGAGTCCGAGGGCCAGCACCCACACCAGGTTCAGCCACTTGGCGAGGTCCCCGGTCATGAGGTCGTCGAAGAGGAACACGCTGGGCACCAGGATGATGACCAGGGTGAGCAGGGTGCTCAGCGCGATGCCCAGCACCCGGCCGGCGATGTAGCCGACGAGCCCCTGCGGTACGGTCCTGGCCCGCAGCAGCGTGCCGTCCTCCCGCTCGGCCGCCAGCGCGAACGCCGCGCCGCCCAGCGCCTGGAAGGCGAGCAGTCCGCCGATCATGCTGGGCATCGTCAGCGTGGCCAGCGACAGGTCGGTGCCCTCCACGGTCGAGTTCCGCATGAAGAACAGCACCCCGAGGAAGACGCCCCCGAGGAAGAGGTAGTAGATGATGTCGCCCGGCGAGGTCACGCTCTGCCGGAACTCGGTCCAGCCGCGGCGCAGACCGAGCCGTACGGCGTAGAGGGTGGGGTTCATCGGCCTGCCTCCCGGAACGCTGCGATCGCCTCTTCGGACCGGCCGGCCTCGTGCTGGCGGACCATGGTCATGTACGTGTCCTCCAGGCTGGCCCGGCGCACCTCCAGGTCGCGGACCCGGTCGCCGTGCTGCTTGAACAGCTCGTGGACGAACGTGCTGGCGTCGGGGGTGGCGTGGACGAACTGCTCCCCGCTCAGGCTCCAGCGGACCTCGGCCTTGCCCGACGTCTGCCGGGCGAGCTGGTCGGCGCTGCCGTCCGCGACGATCTGGCCGCCGGCGAGGATCAGGATGCGGTCGGAGAGCTTCTCGGCCTCGTCCAGGTCGTGCGTGGTGAGCAGGATCGTGGTGTCCTCCAGGTCGGAGAGCCGGTGCACCACGTCGTGGAAGTCACGGCGCGCCTTGGGGTCGAACCCGACGGTGGGCTCGTCCAGGAACAGCACCTCCGGCCGCCCCACGATGCCGATCGCGACGTCGAGCCGGCGCCGCTGGCCGCCCGACAGGGACCCGATCTTCTGGTCCGCCTGCTCCTCCAGGCTCACCATGGAGATCAGCTCGTCCACGTCACGCGGACGCGGTCGCTCGGCGGTGGAGTAGGGCCGGTAGAAGTCCCCCAGCTGGGCGAGCAGTTCCCGGACCTTCCACTTGCCGTGGTCGCGCCACGACTGGAGCACGACACCCAGCCTGGCGCGCCACTCCTCGTCGCCCTTGGCCGGATCGACGCCGAGCACGCTGACTTCACCCGCCGAGCGGGTCCGGAACCCCTCCATGATCTCGATGGTGGTCGTCTTCCCGGCGCCGTTGGGCCCGAGCAGAGCGAGCACCTCCCCCCGGCGGACGCTGAAGTCGACCCCGTTCAGCACGTCTTTGGACCCGTACCGCATACGCAGTCCGCGGATGTCGATCACTCGTTCGCCTGCCGAGTCGTCCGGTGCTCCCGCAGCCCGGCTCGCCTCGCGCAGATCACTTAACTCCGCCATAGGTCCCTACCTTCCGATCAGACCTGTTAGATCAAAGATAGTATCTCTACTACGACCCGTACAAGTCACATGACCAAAGGGTTCGTCACCCACCGTGAGGGTCGGCTCAGCGGGCGACGGGCAGCTCGATGACCGCCCCGGTGACAGCGGACCGCAGCCGCCGCAGGACCGGCCCGGTCCGGCGCAGGTCCGGCGCCTCGGCCGCGAGCACCCGCAGTCCCGTCTCCGTCAGGAACCGCGCCAGCGGGGCCGGCAGTGACGTGGGCAGGCCCGCCGCGAACGCCAGCCGCTCCCCCGTCTGCTCCCGGGCCGGATCGAAGGCGGCCGGCTCCGCGTGCACCGCCGCGTCCCGGCCGGCCGCCTCCACCGCCACCACGACCTGGCTGCCCGCCGCGACGTCCGTCCCCGCCAGTTCGAGGTCCTCGACCGCGTACAGCGGGACGAGCCGGACGGGCGGCGCGTGCCGCAGCGTCTCCTCGACCACCGCCGGCGCGAGTCCGGGGTCCTCGCGGAGCGACCGCCACGCCGCGGGGTGGTCCAGCAGCTCCGCCACCGCGTCACAGCACAGGGTCGCGGCCAGCTCGGTCCCGACGAGGGCCAGCAGCATGCACACCGACCGCACCTCGTCCTCGTGCGTCGCCGCCAGCAGGGCGCTGACCAGGTCGTCCCCGGGCTCCCCGCGCCGCCGCGCGATCAGGCCGGTCAGCAGGGACCGCATGCCCTCGACGGAGGCGATCAGCTCGCGTGCCGTCCGCAGGTGCGGCGAGCACACCGTGGCGTCCAGGAGGCCCGCGGCGCCCCGGCACAGCTCCGCGAACCGGTCGTACTCCTCCGGCGGTACTCCGAGCAGCTCCGCCACGATCCGGGCGGCGAACGGGTCCGCCACCTCCGTCCGCAGGTCGAAGCCGCCGCCCGCCGCGGCGAGCGCCCGGCGCACCGCCTCGTCCGCCGCGGGCCGCCACCGCTCCAGGGCCTTCGCGCCGAGCAGGGGTTCGAGCAGGTCGCGCATCCGCTCGCAGTCGGCCCGGCGGGCCGTCAGGAAGACCTCGTCGAAGGGGAGGATCTCGCGCAGTGCGGGCACCTCCCAGGGCATGGGCTCGCGCTGCTCCCCCTCGTCGGGCACGGCCGGAACGTCCGCGTCGGGGTGCCGTACGCTCAGCCGCGGGTCGCCGAGCGCCGCCGCGGCGACCTCGTGATGGGCCGTCACCCAGGCCTCGGCACTGCTCCGGTACAGCGGGCCCCGCTCCCGGATCAGCTCACCGAGCCGGTGCGGGTCGTCGTCGGCGGCCCGCACGAGCAGGGCGTACGGGTCGTCCTTCGTGCCGATGATCCACTGGACGCCGCGGTGCGTGAGCAGCACGCGGCCCAGTTCGCTCTCGGTCATGGTCACCATGTGCTGAACTCCGCCTCTCCGGGGGCCTGCCGGCGTCCCGTCCCGATCTGGGGGTCGTACCGGTTCATGTCAGGGAGAGCCCGCCGTCGACCGGCAGTACGGCGCCGGTCAGGTGGCGTGCCTCGGGCCGGGTGAGGTGCGTGACCCACCAGGCGATCTCCTCGGGGGTGCCGACACGGCCCTGCGGTGTCAGCGCGCCCACGTGGTGGAGCATGCCGTCGTACTGTTCGGGCGACATGCCCGCCCGCTCCGCGAAGCCGGAGTCGACCAGCCCGGGGGCGACGCCGACGACGCGGATGCCGCGCGGTGCGAGTTCGACCGCCCAGCTGCGGGTGAGGAAGTCCAGGGCCGCCTTGGCGGCGCCGTACACGCTGTTGCCCGGCCAGGCCCGGGACCCGCGCGCACCGGACGAGCCGATGTTCACCACGGTGCCGCCGCCGTCGGCGGCCAGGGCCTCGAGGGCGGCCCGGGTGAGGAGCACGGGCGCCGCGAGGTTCGTGCCGAGCTGGGCGGCCACCTGCTCGGGGTCGACGTCCGCGAGGGCACGGTGGCCCAGCGCCGCCGCGTTGTTCACCAGGACGTCGATCCCGCCCAGCTCGCGCACGGCGGTCCCCACGACCTCCCGGGGCGCGTCGGCCCCGGTCAGGTCGACCGCGAGCGTCCTGATCGTGTCGTACCCCTTCGCCGTGACCTCGAGGTCGGCGGCGGTGCGGCCGACGACGAGGACGCCCGCGCCGCGGTCGGCGTAGGCGTGGGCGACGGCCCTGCCGATCCCGGAGCCGCCGCCGGTCACCACGACCGACCGCGGGGCCGGGGGCAGGGGCGGGGGCGGGGGCGGGGGTGCTGCGTCAGACATCGGTCCTCACAAGATCGTCGTGGTGCGCGGCTCCCCGGCTCCGGTGTTCGGCGGTGAGCCGCTCCAGCAGCGGGACGATGTCCCGGGGGGAGGGGGTGGCGAGCGTCTCCCGGCGCAGCCGCTCGGCGCCGGCCGCGAACGACGGCTCCGTCAGGACGCGGGTGAGCGCCTCGCGCAGGGCGGCGGCGGTCAGGGTCTGCGCGTCCAGGCTCAGTCCGGCGCCCGACCGGGCCACGAGGTCGGCCCGGACCGCGTTGTCCCACATGGTGCCCGGCACCAGGATCTGCGGGACGCCGTACAGGAACGCCGTGTGCACCGTGCCGGAACCGCCGTGGCTGACGAGCGCCGAGCAGGTCGGCAGCAGCACGTCCATCGGGACGAAGTCGACGGCGCGGACGTTGGGCGGAAGGCTGCCGACGTCCCTCAGCTGGCGGGCGTTCAGGGTGGCGACGACCTCGACGTCCAGTCCTGCGACCGCCTCGATCAGCTCGCCGATGGACGCCTGGTCCCCGCCCATCACCTCGCGGTGCGAGACGCCCAGCGTCAGGCACACCCGCGGCCGCCGGGGCGCCTCGCGCAGCCAGTCCGGGACGCTGCCCCGGCCGTTGTAGGCGACGCAGCGGACGGGTACGTACGGCAGGTCCGCCGGCAGCCGCAGGGAGGTCGGTACCGGGTCGACGGTCCACTGGCCGGTCACCAGGTCCTCGGTGAACTCGCCGCCGTAGCGTTCCATCACCCAGCCCAGCCACTCCCGCATGGGGTCCTCGCGCAGCGCGGCGGGGCGCCCGCGCACCTGCGCCAGGTAGCTCTCGCGCATGCGGCCGACCAGGTCCAGGCCGAACATCAGCCGGGCGTGCGCCGCGCCGGTGACCCGGGCGGCGACGGCTCCGGCGAAGGTCAGCGGGTCCCAGATCACCAGGTCGGGACGCCATCCGCGGGCGAACCCCACCAGGTCGTCGATCATCTCGGCCGACGAGTAGTTCTGGAAGACCGCCGAGGTCATCGCGGTGAACACGCCGTGCATGTGGTCGTACGTCAGCTTCTCCGGGCGCAGCTCGTCCATGGCCAGCAGCAGCTGGGCGTCCGGCGCGTCCTCGTCGTAGACCTCGCGGTCGGCGTCCTCGCGTTCCCGCAGCTCCTCCATCAACCGGTCCTCGCCCAGTTCACGGCCGACCGGGACCGCGGTCAGACCGGTGCGGGCGATGACCTCCACGAGGTCGGGGTGGCTGGCCACGCACACCTCGTGGCCGGCGGTCCGCAGCGCCCAGGCCAGCGCGACCTGGGCGTGGACGTGGTTGCGCGCGCCGAAGGTGGTGAACAGGACGCGCATCAGCGCTCCCGCGCCGCTCGTTCGGCGTGCTCCTTGGCGAGCAGCATGGTCGCCGTGCTGTTGCGTCCGAGTGCGTCGCGGACGAAGGTGCGCGCGTCCGCGACCGTGGCGCCCTCGCCGAGGACCGGGACGACGGCGTCCGGGGCGAGGACCACGGTGTGGGTCGAGGTGACGGTGCAGCCGGAGGTGCTCTTGACGATCCGCCAGCGGCCGTTGTGGACGCTCATCAGGGCGGGTGTCCTGAGCTGTTTGTAGACGATGGTGTCGGAGGGGAAGCAGACCCGTACCGACTTCGTGGTGTGGACGGCGCCGTTCGGGGTGAGCGTGTCCATCTCCAGCAGCTGGAGGTTCGGGGTGTCCTCCCCCAGCTCGACCCGGTTCACGTGCGGCAGCCGCTCCTGCCAACGGCGGGCGTCGTAGAGGAAGTCGTAGACGTCGGCGGGATCGCCGGCCACCTCCACCACGTCGTCGAACTCCAGCGACAGCTCGTCCTCCCCGGTGCCGGGGGTCCGTTCGGCGGCCCGCCGGAGCGCGTCCAGTTCCGCGTCGCTGTTGCGGTCGATGGCCCGCGTGATCCACTCCACGCCCTCCGGGTCGTCGCCGACGGCCCGGTAGTCGTGGGTCAGGCGGACCAGGGAGGTGGTGTCCGACAGCGGCTCGATGATCCATTCGCCGCCCATCGCGGCGACCGGCGGCTGGGAGACCTCCTGGCGGAAGCCCACCCGCAGTCCGTCGGGGTCGAGGACACGGCGCGAGGTCCAGGTCTTGACGGCGTCGTTGGCGGTGGCCCAGATACGGATGCGCTCCTCGCCGGCGGTCCGCTCCAGCACGTCCACGTGCACGGTCGGGGGGAAGACCCGGGGCCATGCCTCGACGTCGGCGATCAGGCCGTAGACGGTGCGGGCGGGGGCCCGCACGGTGATCCGGTGTTCGGCTCGGTGGTTGTTCGTCATGGTGCGGGTCTCCTGCTCCTCGGCCGGGGCCGTCAGTAGTTGCCCAGTCCGCCGCAGACGTTGATCGCCTGCGCCGTGACGGGTGCGGCCCGGTCGGTGACGAGGTAGCCGACGAGTCCGGCGACCTCCTCCGGGGTGGTGTACCTGCCGAGCGGGATCTTCGCCTCGAACCGCTCCAGCACGGCCTCCTCGGTGGTGTCCCAGACCGCGGCGTACCCCTGCCGGACCCGCTGGGCCATCGGCGTCTCGACGTAGCCCGGGCAGACCGCGTTCACGGTGATGCCGGTCGGGGCCAGCTCCAGGCCCAGCGCCTTGGTGAAGCCGACGACTCCGTGCTTGGAGGCGGAGTAGGGGGCGCCCAGCACCACGCCCTGCTTGCCGCCGGTCGACGCGATGTTGATGATCCGGCCCGTGCCCCGGTCGAGCATGCCGCCCGCGGTCAGCGTCTCGCGGGTCATCCGCAGGACGCTGTTGAGGTTGGTGTCGATGACGTCGAGCCACAGCTCGTCCGTGATCTGCGCGGTGGGGCCTCCCCCGCTGCGGCCGGCGTTGTTCACCAGCACGTCCACGGGGCCGTACCGGTCCACGGCGGCACGGACGAGGGCGCCGACCTGTTCGGTGGAGCGTACGTCGCACGCCTGCCCCGCGACCTCGTACCCCTTGTCGCGGAGCCGTTCGACGGTGAGTGCGACGTTCTCGGGGTCGCGGGCGCAGATGAACACGCGCTGCCCGAGTTCGCACAGCAGGGTGGTGATGGCGAGCCCGATGCCACTGGTGGCACCGGTGACCAGGGCGTGGCGGTCGTCTTGGGCGGACATGTCTCTCCTCGTCGTCATCGTTGGCGGGTCAGGACGGCGGCCGCGTTGAAGCCGCCGTGTCCCCTGGCGAGCACGAGCGCGGCGGACACCGGCACGTGGCGGGGGGTGCGGACGAGGTCGATGCCGTAGTCGGCGACCGGCCGGCGCACGTTGGCCGTCGGCGGGATCACCCCGTCCCGGATGGACAGCACGGCCGTCGCCAGGTCCAGGGCGGCCCCGCCGGCGCCGAGCCGTCCGGTCATCGTCTTGGGCGCGGTCACGGGAACCCCCTGCGGGCCGAAGAGCCCGCGGAGGGCGTCCGCCTCGGCGCGGTCGAGTTCGGGGAGGCCCGCGGCGTCCGCGAAGACCACGTCGATGTCCGCCGGGTCCAGCCCCGCTTCGTCCAGGGCGAGTTCGGCGGCGCGCCGCAGGTTCGGCGGGCGGCCGGTGCCGGGCGCCGGGTCGAAGGTGGACCCCTGCCCGGCGATCTCCGCGGGCCAGGACCGCACGCCGCGGGCACGCGCCGACTCCGGGGTCTCCAGGACGAACAGTGCGCCGCCCTCTCCCGGTACGTGGCCTGCGGCGTCCTCGTCGAAGGGCAGGTAGGCCCGGGCGGGATCGTTCACGGTGCTGATCCGGCCGCCGGCCAGCTGCGCCACCCAGCCCCAGGGCGACGGGGAACCGTCGACGCCGCCCGCGATCACCATCGGTACGCCGTCGCGCAGGTGGCGGCGGGCCTTGGCCAGGGCGTCCAGGCCGCCGGCCTGTTCGGTGACGACCACGCCGCCCGGGCCGCGCAGGCCGTGCCGGATGGAGATCTGGCCCGTGTTCACGGCGTAGAACCAGGCGAAGGACTGGTAGGCGCTGACGTGCTCCGGCCCCTTGCTCCAGAGGTTGTGCAGCTCCCGGTGGCCGAAGGCGAATCCGCCGGCCGAGCTGGCGGTGACCACGCCCACGCCGTACTCGGGCATCGCCGCGGGATCCACGCCGGCGTCCTCGATCGCCCATTCGGCGGCGACCAGCGCCAGCCGGGTCATGTGGTCGGTCTGCGGGAGCAGCCGGCTCGGGATGCCGTGCTCCTGCGGATCGAAGCCGGCGATCTCGCCGGCCAGCCGGCTGGGGTAGGGCCCGGCGTCGAAGCTGCTGACGGGGCCGATCGCGGCCCGTCCGGCCAGCGTACGGCTCCAGTGGGAGGCTGCGCCCAGGCCGGTCGGGGCGATCACGCCCATGCCGGTGATCACGGCGGTGGTCGTCATGACGTCGCCCTCTCCGGGCTGCGCAGCACCATGGCGCTCTGGAAGCCGCCGAAGCCGCTGCCGACGGTGAGTACGGTGTCCACGCGCTGCCGGCGCGCGGTCAACGGCACGTAGTCCAGGTCGCATTCGGGGTCGGGCTCGTGCAGGTTGGCGGTGGGCGGGATGGTGTCGTGCTCGATGGTGAGGGCGCAGGCCGCGATCTCCAGCGAGCCGATTGCCCCCAGCGAGTGGCCGATCATCGACTTGATGCCGCTGACGGGCACCCGGTAGGCGTCCTCGCCCAGGGCCCTCTTGAAGGCCGCCGTCTCGTGCCGGTCGTTCTGGAGGGTGCCCGAGCCGTGCGCGTTGACGTAGTCGATGTCCCGGGGGGCGACCCCGGCCGCCCCCATGGCCACGCGGATGGCCTCGGCCATCTCACGGCCGTCCGGGCGCAGTCCGGTCATGTGGAAGGCGTTGGAGCGCGAGGCGAAGCCGCTGATCTCGGCGTACGCGTACGCACCACGCCGGCGCGCGTGCTCGGCGTCCTCCAGGACGAACACCGCGGCGCCCTCGCCGAGGACGAAGCCGTTCCTGGTCCGGTCGAAGGGCCGTGAGGCCTGCCCCGGGTCGTCGTTGCGCGGTGTGGTGGCCTTGATGGCGTCGAAGCAGGCGACGGTGATGGGCGAGATCGGGGCGTCGGTGGCCCCGGCCACCATGACGTCCACGGTGCCCTCCCGGATGAGGTCGACCGCGTGCCCGACGGAGTCCAGTCCGGAGGTGCAGCCGGTCGAGATGAGCGAGACGGGTCCCTCGGCGCCGACGTCGCGGGCGACCTCGGCCGCGATCGAGTGCGGCACGAAGTAGTCGAAGAGGTGCCGTCCGGCGTAGGAGGCGTCGACGTTCCACAGCCGGCCGCCGTCGCTGACGACGGAGTACTCGTCCTCCAGGCTCATGGTGCAGCCCACGGCGCTGCCGATGGCGACACCGGTGCGCGCGGGGTCGAGTTCCGCGGGGTCCAGCCCGCTGTCGGCGACGCCCTCCCGGGCGCTCACGACGGCGAACTGGGCGGCCCGGTCCATCCGCCGGGCCTGCTGCGGGGTCAGTCCCTCGGCCAGCGGGTCGAAGTCCACCTCGGCGGCGATCTGCGAGCGGTAGGGGCCGGGGTCGAAGAAGCTGATCCTCCTGGTGGCCGTCCGTCCGGCGGTCAGGGCGTCCCAGAAGGGCTTGCGCCCCACGGCTCCCGGGGCGACGACCCCGATGCCGGTGATGACGACGCGGCGGCCCGTGGACGTGGCCATCAGAGGCCCTCCGTCGCCGCCCGCTCCGCCGGCACGTACTGCCGGGGGACGTACAGACCGGGCTCGCTGGTGCTCAGTTCCCTCAGCCGGGCGACGTGCTGGGGGAAGGAGGGGGCGCCCACCGCGGCGCGGAAGGACCGGGCGTCACGCCAGTGGGCGATGTTGACCCAGCGGGTCGGGTCCTCGGCGTGCCGGTGCAGCGTGTACTGCAGGAATCCGTCCCGGCCGGCGAGGTGCCGTCCGGTCTCGGCGAAGGCCTTCTCGAACTCCTCGGGCGAGGCGTGCACGGTGAACCTGTTGATGAAGGTGACCACCCCGCTCCCGCTGGGATCAAGGTCGTTGGGTTGCATCTCACGCCTCTTTTCAGGTCCGGCGTCGCGCTCTGACGATGTGGCGTCGTCCAACGTGGGCGTCGGTTCTCGCAGCCCGCTCAACAGCGTCTGGACCCGGCGGCGGCGGCGGGCGGTCCGGGGTCGAGCGTCCGTGGAGGAGCCGTGGAGCGACCGTGGAGAAGCGGCTCCAGCGAACGTCGATCCTCCGGTCGGGCCCGTGTTGCGATGCTCGTCGGCAACGAGCACCCCGAGAGCCGGAGGCACACTGTGAGTCGGAACCTCGAAGCCGTGCGGCGGATGATCGCGGCGTACAACACGGGCCGGACGGACGACGTCCACGAGTTCATTCACCCGGAGTACCTGAATCCGGCCACGATCGAGCACGGGCTCGGTGAAGGGCCCGACGCGTTCGCCATGGCGGTAGCCTGGGTGCGCAAGACCTTCTCCGAGGAAGCGCACCTGGAGGAGGTCAGGATCGAGGAGCGGGGCGACTGGGTACGGGCCTACCTGGTCCTCTACGGCCGCCAGGTCGGTCCCATGGTCGGCATCGCGCCGACCGGCCGCCGCTTCTCCGGGGAGCAGATCCACTTGCTGCGCCTCGTCGACGGCAAGATCAGGGATCACCGGGACTGGCCGGAGTACCAGAGCACGTACCGCCAGCTCGGCGAGCCGTGGCCGGAGCCGGACGGCTGGCGGCGCTAGCGGGTGCCTTGTCGGGAGAGCCGTGTGAGGAGCACCGATCGATGACCGAACAGCGGACCGTGGACTTCTGGTTCGACCCCGTCTGCCCCTACACCTGGATCACTTCGCGGTGGCTGGTGGAGGTCACCAAGGTGCGGCCGGTGACCGTCCACTGGCGGGTGATGAGTCTGTCGGTGCTCAACGAGCACCGCGACGACAACCCCGAGGGCGAGTGGGAGGACTACATGTGGGCGCCGGTGCGGGTCTGTGCCGCGGTGGAGGAGCGGTACGGGCAGCGGGCGCTGGGTGACCTCTTCACGGCGATGGGCACCCGCTTCCACCTCCAGGGCGACTGGGGGAACCTGGCGGGGGCCCTGGCCGACGCCGGGCTGCCGGAGGAGATCGCGGAGGTCGCCGGTTCCACGGCGTACGACGCGGCCGTTCGGGCCTCGCACGCGCAGGCCGTGGCACTGGCCGGGGGTGACATCGGCACCCCGGTCGTGTCGGTCGTGCGGCCGGGCGGCGAACGGGTCGGCTTCTTCGGTCCGGTCGTCTCCCCCGCGCCCACGGGGGAGACGGCCGGCCGGCTGTGGGACGGCCTGCTGCTGATGGCCGGGGTTCCCGGCTTCTACGAGGTCAAGCGCACGCGGACCGAGGAGCCCCGGTTCGAGCTCGCCGACTGACGCGGCCCGCCGCTGCGGGCGGTGGCGTGCGCCGGTGCGGGCGGCCGAGCACGGTCACCCGCACCGGCGTACGTGCCCCAGCAGGGCCTCGGCGAGCGGCGGGTGCACCGAGCGCGGCAGGGCATGGCCCATGTCCTCGATCTCGACCAGGTCCGCGCCCGGGATCAGGCCGGCGAGGTGGCGTCCGTGGGGCGGAGGCGCGATCGGGTCCTGCACGGCCTGGATCACCAGGGTGGGGACCCGGACGTCGCGCAGCTCGGCGGCCCGCTCCCGGGGCGGCGGCTGCACCGCGTAGTGCACCTGCGGCTCGGTGAGGGAACCCGAGTGGTCGACGGCCTGCTGTTCCCACCGCCGGAAGTCGGCCTCGTCGAAGGGGGCCCCGTCACCGGAGAACAGCTTCCACCGGCGCACCCGCCGCTCCAGTTCCGCCTCCGGACCGTCCACCTCCTCGTTCATCACGGCGAGCGCCTTCAGGAACCGTTCCTGCGGCAGGGGCAGTCCGTCGGCCGAGGGCTCGCCGGCGAAGGCGCGTCGGATGTTGCCGGGGAAGTCCACGTCGAGTGCTCCGCCGAGCATCATCGACATGCTCAGCATCCGCTGCGGGTGGTCGAGGGCGACCAGCTGGCACAGGACCGTGCCCATCGACATGCCGACGAAGTGGGCCCGTTCGACGCCCCAGCCGTCGAGCACCGCGACGGCGTCGGCGGCCAGCCGCAGGTAGCTGTACGGGCGTTCGGCGGGGTCCCAGGCGGTGGAACGGCCCACTCCCCAGTGGTCGTAGCGGATCACGTGCAGTCCGCCGGCGACGAGCCGCTCGACGAATTCGGCGGGCCAGCTCATCGCGGTCAGGCCCCCGCCCGCCACCAGGAGCAGGGTGGGATCGGCGGGGTCGCCGAAGTCCTCGCTCCACAGCTGCACGTCCTGCGACGTGACGATGCGTTCTGCCACTTCGGTCTTCCTCTCGGCTGCGGGAACCCCCCGGTTCCGTGGGACGGCGGTCGTGGTGGACGGGACGGCCGGCGGCTCAGACCGGTGCCAGTTCCCACAGGCAGGAGTCCAGGGGCACGCTGGGCGAGGCCAGCGGCCCGGTCCTGGAGACGATCCGGAGTCCTGCCGCGTCGGCCAGGGCGGCCCATTCCCGGTCGGTTCGGACCCGGCCGCCGAGGAACACGAGCATGCGCATGTCGAGCACGCTGAAGTACAGGTCGGAGGTCCGCGTGCCGCCGGACGGGGCCTCGGCCCGTTCCAGCAGGACGATCCGGCCCCCGGGCCGCAGGGCGTCGCGGCAGCGTCCCAGGATCCGCAGCGCGTCCGCGTCCGACCAGTTGAGGAGGACGAAGGACAGCACGGCGAGGTCGGCGGACACCGGCAGTTCCTCGAAGAAGTCCCCGGCGACGACGTCGACGCGGTCGTCCAGGCCGGCCGCCTCGATGCGCTCGCGCGCCCGGCGTGCCGCTCCCGGCAGGTCCAGCAGGGTGCCGCGGGCTCCGGGTGCGGCCCGCAGGATCGCGCTGAGCAGACCGCCCGGCGCGCCGCCGACGTCGAGCACGTGCCGGGCCCGGCTCCAGTCATACGCGGCGACGGGCGCGGCGAAGGCGGCGTCCTCCCGGGTCGTCATCAGGGCGTCGAAAGAGGCGCCGAGCGCGTCGTCCTCGGACAGGTCCGTCCAGAAGGGCTTGCCGTAGCGGTCCTCGTACTGCGGCCGTCCGGTGCGGACCGCCTCGCGCAGGTCGAGGAAGGTCAGGTCGGCGCGGCCGACGGCCTGGTCCAGGTCGAGCCAGGAGCGCTGCCGTGACGGGTCGTCCTCGGCGAGCAGGTCGCCGAGGCGGGTGGGTGCGTAACGGCCCGGTTGGGTCTCCTCCAGCACCCCGGCGGCGGCCAGGTGCCTCATCAGCCGGGTCAGCGCGTCCGCGTCCGCCCCGGTGGCCCCGGCGAGGGCCTCGGGGCTCGTGACGCCGCGGCGCAGGTGGTCGACCAGCCGCAGGGTGGCAGCGACGCGCAGCGCCATCGGGGTCACCAGGTTCGACATCCGCACCAGGGCGTCGACGGGCCGTTCCTCCACCGGTTCGCCCTTCGTCCCGCTCACGACGTGCTCCCCTCCGGGTCGGTGCCGAGCGCCTGCGCGCTCAGGTGGTCGACGGCATCGGCGTAGGTGAAGGGCTGCATGAACCAGCCGGCGCGGACGTCGCGGTAGTGGCGGGACAGGGGGTGGCTGGTGGTGAAGGACGCCCCGCCCATCAGGGTCATGCTGTCCTCGACGATCGCGGCCGCGGTGCGGTTGACGACGAGCTTCGCGTACTGGAAGGGCGCCATCATCAGGCGGCCGCGCTCGTCGGCGTCGACCCCCGTGCGGTGCGCGTGGTGGTCGGCGTTGGCCAGGGCCGCCGCGAGCGCCGTGCGGAGCGTGTACAGCTTCACGTCGAGCTCGGCCACGAGGGTGCGCACGGCCGCGGCCGGCCGGCCGCCGCGCCGGGCGATGCCCGCGACGGCGAAGTCGCGGGCAGCCTGCGCGATCCCGGCGTACACCCCGAGCAGTCCGATCGAGCTGACGGTCTGTCCGGCCATCGCGGCGTCGTTGCGGACGCCGACCGGTCCGCGCAGGAAGACGTCGGACGCGGGTACGGGGCAGTCCTCGAAGACGACCTCGGTGCTGGCGGACGCCCGCATGCCCATGCCGTTCCAGTTGTCCGGCGCCTTCAGGCCGGGGGTGTCGGCGGGCAGGAAGGCCGAGGCGAGCCGTGCGGGCCCGGAAGCGGGGCGGGTCTGCGCGGCGACGACGACGTGCGTGGCGAACGGGGCCATGCTGACGAGGATCTTGCGGCCGGTCAGCCGCCAGCCGCCGTCGTCGGCGGGCACCAGCTCGGTGGTGACGCCGGCGTCCTTGAGGGCGCCGCTGATCAGGGCCCGTTCCGTGCCCATGAGCCGCAGCAGCCGCTCGGCCAGGGCGCGCCCGGTGTCGGTGCCGTGCTCCCGCTCGTACGACATGGTGATGCCGCGGCTGAACTGCATGTGCAGGGACAGGGCGACCGAGGCGTCGGCCTCGGCGATCCGTTTCACGGCGAGGCACACGTCGTGGACGCTGGCCACGCCCAGTCCGCCGAACTCCCTCGGCACGGTCGCGCCGAGTACGCCGTCGGCGCCCATGCGGCGGACCGCGTCGAGGGGGAACGTGGCGTTGCGGTCGTGCTCGGCGGCGCCGGCCGCCAGGTCCGGCAGGTGCCGGTCGAGTACCTCCAGCAGTGCGTGGCCCTCGGGTGTGCGCGGTTCGGTGAGGTCTCCCGCCGTCATGGCGTCTGTGTCCTTTCGTTCCGGATGACGTCCGCGGGACGCGTCGCCGCCAGATATCGGTCGATGGCGGACCGGTGGTATCCCGGCCCGAATCCCAGCCGGTCGAGCCCGGGCACCAGCCGCCGCAGTTTCCGTACCGAGGGGCAGTGCCCGATGCCGTCGTCGGAGACCTGCCACCGGGCGGTGACGCCGAGCCGGTGTTCGAGGTGGCGCACGACCTCGGCGACCTCCACGCAGTCCCCGGACGCGACGTTCACGGTCTCGTCGCACACCCCGGTACGCAGCAGGGCGTCGACGACGGTGGTGAAGTCGGCGACGTGGAGCATGTCCCGGCGCGCTCCGTACTGGACGCGCACCCGGCCCGCCAGGACCTGGGTGACCAGTGCCGTCAGGAGGCGGAAGTCCGGTTCGTCCGGGCCCAGTACGTAGCCGAGCCGCAGGATGAGGTGGCGCACCCCGGAGGCCCTGACGAGCCGCTCGAGGTCGAGCTTGTGCCGGCCGTAGCGGGTGGAGGCGGCCCGCGGGCCGCTCTCGTCGCCGGGGCCGCTTCCTTCGCCGGGTCCCCCGTACATGCTGACGGTGGAGAAGAAGACGAGCATGCGGCCCTGCCGCAGGCAGTGCCGGACCGTGTCTTCGACGAGCGCGGTCTCACGCAGGTGTTCCGCGTCGGGCAGCGGGTGCGTGGGCACTCCCGCGGCCAGCACCGTCACCGCGGGGTGTCCGGCCGCGAGCGGTGCGAGATGTCGTGCGAGGAACCCGTTACCGATGATCTCCATCTGACAAGGCAGTCCTTCGGCTCGCTGGGGGAACCGACCCTGGCAGCAGGGTGTCGAAAGACGCTCGAAGGGGGTGTTCAACGAGGCTCCGTGAGCCTTCAAGGACACGGGGGGAGGGTGGCACCACCACCCCCACCCCTTTCATGAGGCGAGGAGTCCCCATGCGCGTACTGTTCGTCAACTCCCCAGGGCTGGGGCACATCTTCCCGTCCGTGCCCCTGGCGCACGCGCTGACCGCAGCAGGTCACGAGGTGCTGTTCGCCCAGGGCGGTGACGTCGGCGCGGTGGCCGCGGCGGGCGTCGACGTCGTCGATGTGACCCCCGGGCTCGACTACGCGACGGTGTTCCGGCCCGAGGAGATCGACTTCAGTGTCGACGGCGGGGACGAGTTCGTCGCCGCGCTGTTCGCCCGGGTCTCGGGCGTCACCGTCGACCGGCTGATGGAGGTCGCCCGCTGTTGGTCCCCGGACGTGATCGTCCACTCTCCGTTGCAGGGCGCCGGCCCGCTGGTGGCCGGCGCGATCGGCGTGCCCGCCGTGTCGGTGGTCACCGGTCCGGCCGACAGCGCACCGGGCATCGCCGGACTGATGCGCGATCACATGAAGGAGCACTACGTGCGGCACGATGCCGCACCGGTGCCGGCGCCCGGCTTCCGGCTCAACTCGATGCCGTCGAGCCTGCTGGAGCTGCTCCCGGAGCGGGTGCGGGCGGACGACGACGTGCCGATGCGCTACGTGCCCTTCAACGGCAACGGCGAGCTGCCCGGCTGGCTGCTGGAGCCGCCGCGCCGGCCCAGGATCGCGGTGACGCTCGGGTCGATCGCCGGGCTGTGGGGCGGCCTGGCCGTGCTGGCGCCGCTCGTCGCAGCGGCGGGCGGCACGGACGCGGAGTTCGTCGTCACCCTCGGCGGCGGCGATCCGTCGCTGCTGGGCGAACTTCCGCCGAACGTGAAGACGGTGGACTGGCTCGCCCTGGGGCCGCTGCTGAAGACCTGTCACGGGCTGATCCATCACGGTGGGTCGGGTACGTCGGCGGTGGCGATGGCCCTGGGCGTGCCCCAGTGCGTGATGCCGCTCAGCCCGGACCAGAAGGACAACGAGCGGGCGGTCGTCGAGCGGGGCATCGCGATCGGCGCGGCGGCGGGAACCGTCGGCGCGGCGGAGTTCCGGGCCCTGCTGGAGGACGAGGGGATGCGGGCTGCCGCGGCCGAGGTGCGCGACGAGGTGAGGGCGATGCCGTCCCCCGCCGCGCTCGTCGGGCGCCTGGAGTCCCTGGTGTGAGGGGCCGCGGGCGCGCGGGCCGCGGGCGCCGTCGGCGCGTCAGCGGCCCGGCGGCCGGACGGACAGTGCGTGGCGGAAGACGTCCGCCGGGTCCCAGCGGGCCTTGACCTGCTGGAGTCTGGGGTAGTTGTCCCGGTAGTAGAAGGTGTGCCAGGGCACCCCGGAGGTGTTCCACCGGGGGTCGGCGAGGTCGACGTCCGGGTAGTTGACGTAGGCCCCGCCGTTGGCTGCGTCGGGGACGGGGACGCCCCCCGTGTCGGCGTACACGTCCCGGTACAGCCCGCGCACCCAGGCAAGCTGCTCGTCGCCGGAGATCCCGGGCCACCACGAGGTCTCGTAGGAGGCGCTGAACAGGCTGTCCCGGTGCGGGATCGCCGTCGCGGCCGCCGGTACCGTGTTGATCCTGCCGCCGAGGGTGGAGAGGTAGACGGCCGAGCCCTGGTGCTCACCGCCCGAGCTGGTCAGGTAGCGGTGGAGGGTGCGGATCTGGGTCTCCGTCCAGGCCTTGCGCAGGAGCGCGGCCTTGGACTTGAAGGGGTACCTGCCGCCGGCGTAGGGGTCGGCGGTCAGGGTGGACTTCATCCACAGCGCGGTCGCCTGTTCGGCCTCGTGCCGTACCCCGGTGCCGGCGGTGACCGCCGCGACGTACTCGTCGAGGAGCTTCGCACCGTGCGGCAGGGCCCCGTCCACGTTGGCCACGAGGGTGAACCGTCCGGCGGCCCGGTGGTTCAGGATCAGCCAGGCGCTGAGGGGGGCGTAGCGGGAGCCGGCGCCGGACTCCTTCTCGTGCCAGGCGCCGTGGTTGCGCAGGATCCGCACGAAGGCCGCCTCGGTCATGTCCTCCCACGACCAGCCGATGGTGACGGAGCGGATGTTCGCCGGGGGCCGGGGCAGCAGGGTCGTGGGGTCGTTGCCGTGCGTGCCGGGCGAGCGCATCAGATAGCGGGTGACGACGCCGAAGTTCCCGCCTCCGCCGCCGGTGTGGGCCCACCACAGGTCGTGGTGGGGGTCGGCCGGGTCGCGGGTGGCGGTGACCAGGCGGGCCCGGCCGGGGCGGTCGGCGACGACGACCTCGACGCCGTACAGGTGGTCGGCGACGAAGCCGTGGTGGCGCGACAGTCCCCCGTAGCCGCCGCCGGCGATGTGCCCGCCGGCGCCGACGCTGGGGCAGGCGCCCGCCGGGACGGTCACGCCCCAGCCGAGGTAGAGGGTGCGGTACACCTCGCCGAGGGTCGCGCCGGACTCGATGGCGAAGGCGTTGTGCCGGGGGTCGTAGTGGACGGACTTCATCTCGGAGACGTCGACGACGACCTGGACGGCCGGGTCGTCGACGAAGCCCTCGAAGCAGTGCCCGCCGCTGCGGACGGCGATCCGCCGGCCGGTCCGCAGGGCGTCGTCCACCGCGGCGACCACCTGGTCCGCGCGGTGGACCAGGCGTACGGACTCCGGCCGTCCGGAGAAGCGCCCGTTGTAGCCGCGGGCGATCAGCTCCTCGTAGCGGGGGTCGCCCGGCCGTATGTCCTTGGCCGGCGGCGCCGGGAAGCAGCCGGCGGCCGCGGTGTCCGCTGCGGTGTCCGCCGCCGCGGCCGCTCCGGTGCCGGCCGCGGCCAGCGCCGCGGCGCCGCCGGCCGCGACGCCGCCCGCGATGAATCCGCGGCGCGATAGGTCCTTCACTGCCACTCTCCCTGTCGTTCGTGCGCTCGTCGCCCGGCGAGCTCTTCGAGTACGGGGACGACGGCGCCGGGCGTGGGCATCTCCCTCGACTCCCCGCGCAGCCGGGCGGCCGCCCGGGCGAAGGACGGTTCCTCCAGCAGCCGCGTGATCATGCCGCGCAGCATCGCGGCGTCGGCCTTCTCGGGCTGCGCGACCCGCAGGCCGGCTCCGCGCTCCTGGAGCAGGCGTGCCTTGTGATCGGTGTCCCACACCCCGTCGGGCAGGATCAGCTGCGGCACTCCGCAGCTCAGCGCCGTGTTGAAGGTGCCCGCACCGCCGTGGTGGATCACCGCGGAGCAGCTGGGGAGCAGCGTCTCCAGCGGTACGAAGTCCACGACGCGGACGTTGTCCGGCACCGCGGTGACGGACGCGAGCTGGGCCCGGTTCAACGTGGCCACCACCTCTGCGTCGAGCCCGGCCACGGCCTCGAGGACGTCGCCGAGGGGGACCCGGTCGGCGCCGAGCAGCTCGCGATGGGAGACCCCGAGGGTGAGGCAGACGCGCCTGCGCGGCTGCGGCTCGCGCAGCCAGTCCGGGAGGACGGAGCTGCCGTTGTGGGGCGCGCACCGCATCGGGATCCGGTCCGGTGCGTCCAGGAGGCGCAGGGAGGGCGGGAGCGGGTCGATCGTGCGCTGCCCCACGACGAGGTCCTCGCCGAACTCCCCGCCGTAGCGCCGCACGGTCTCGCCGAGCCACTCCTCCATGGGGTCCTCGCGCTGCCGCGGATGCAGCCGGCCCACCGCGTCGAGGTAGGGCCGGCGCATCCGGCCGATGAGGTCCAGGCCGAACAGCAGCCGGACGTGGGCCGCGCCGACGGCCCGGGCGGCGACGGGACCGGCGAAGGTGAGCGGGTCCCAGACGACCAGGTCGGGCCGCCACCAGCGGGCGTGGCGCACCAGGTCGTCGATCATCGCGGGGGCCGAGTACTGCTGGAACACCTGGGTGGTCATGGCGGTGAAGACGCCGTGCATGTACTCGTAGGTCAGCTTCTGCGGACGGATCTCGGTCATGTCCGTCCAGTACTCGTACCGCTCGGCGACGGCCCGGTACGCGTCCGCGCCGGCGGCCTCCTCCCAGGCCCCGGGGTCCTGCGCCGTGCCGTCGCCGGACCCGTCGGGCTGTTCGTACGACTCCATCTGGGCCGCCAGGTCGAGCGCGGCTCCGGCCGTCACGGCGGTCAGGCCGGTGCGGGTGATGTCGTCGGCGAGGTCGGGCTGGCCGGCCATGTGGACCTCGTGGCCGGCCGCCCGCAGTGCCCAGGCCAGCGAGACCTGTGCGAACAGATGGGACTTCGCTGTGTGTGTGGTGAACAGGACCCGCATCGGGCACCCTTCCTCGTCCGGCGTGGTTCGCGTGTTCCGGCGCGGGCGCGCTCAGAGAACGCGGACGTCCGGCACGTAGCGGATCCACTGGCCGCCCGCGTCCCGGAACCCCTGTTCCTTGGCGATGATCTCCTCGGCGTGGTTCCAGGCGAACAGCACGGCGTAGTCGGGGTAGGGGTTTTCGAAGTCGGCCCTTGAGCGCACCGGGATGTGCGAGCCCGGGGTGAGCCGTCCCTGCTTGTTCGGGGTGGTGTCGGAGATGAACGAGATGAGGTCGGGCCCGATGCCGCAGTAGTTGGCGACGGTGGCGCTCTTGGCGGTGGCCCCGTACCCGACGACGGTACGGCCCTCGTCGCGCAGCTTGCGCAGCAGTGCGACCAGTTCGTCCCGGGCCCGCTCCACGCGGGTCACGAAGCCCTGGAGGGTGGCGAGGTCGGACAGCCCGCGCAGGCGCTCCTGCCCCAGCAGTTCGGCGACCGCGGGCGAGGGGGTGCGCCGTCCGGCCCGGGCGATGGTGTAGCGGACCTCGCCGCCGTGGACGGAGAGGCGTTCCACGTCGACCAGCTCGAAACCGAACCGCTCGACCATGGCGCTCACGGAGGAGACGGAGAAGAAGTAGTAGTGCTCGTCGTAGATCTGGTCGAAGGAGGCGAGGTCGACGATGTCGGCGAGGTAGGGGTCCTCGAAGACGAACACGCCGTCCGGCGCGAGCAGTTCGTCCACGCCTCGGAAGATCGAGTCCAGGTAGGGGATGTGGCAGATGGTGTTGGCCGCGAAGATGACCTGGGCGTGTCCCTCCTCCTTGCGGATGTCGGCGGCCGTCGACTCCTGGAAGAACTCGGTGGCGACGCGGATGCCCTGGCGCCGGGCGATGTCGGCCACGCTCTGCGAGGGCTCGACGCCCAGGTGACGGACTCCGGCTTCGGCGAGGGCGCGGAGCATGACCCCGTCGTTGCAGCCCAGTTCGACGAGGAAGGCGTCCTTCCCGGTGAGTTCGGTCTCCAGGAAGTGCCGGGCGGTCTCCTCGAAGTGCCTGCGCATGACGGAGGACCCGGAGGACAGGTACGGGTAGTGGCTGTTGAACATCAGGTGGCGCGGCACTTCCTCGGTGAGCTGGACCATGGTGCAGTCCCCGCAGACGCCGACGGCCAGCCGGAAGAAGAACTCGTCGCCGAGGTATTCGGGCTCCAGGAGCCCGCTGGAGAGCGGTTGCTGTCCGAAGTCGATGAACTCGTGCAGCCGACCGCCGCAGATCCGACAACTGAGCACGATGGGTGTCCTCTTCCTTGAGTGGCTTGCTTGGGTGCGGATGAACGCCGTGGCGGCCGTCGCGGTGGCGACCGGCGCGGTGTGCGCGGGCGGACGTGCCGGTCCGCGGGGGGCTACAGGCCTCCGGGCCAGTCGTCGTCGGAGCGCAGCAGGGCCCGGGCCAGGTTCTGGTAGAAGGCCACGACACCCGGTTCCTTGGGGCTCAGGTGGCCGCGGGCGGCGAAGCGGGACCCCACCGCGCGCTGGACGGCCTCCAGGCCGATGCGGTCCTCGCTGTTGATCATTCCGGCGTACGTCTCGGCCTGCCGGCGCATCTCGTCGAGGTCGGCGCCCTCCAGTGCGGCGCGCGGTACGAGGATGCCGCCGCGGACCAGCGTCCGGTCGATCGTCCGCGGGATGAGGCTGAGCCAGATGACCATCTCGCCCGCCGCGGCCATGCTCGCCGCGGGGAAGACGAAGATGCCGTACAGGTGGGCCTTCTCCGCGTCGGTCAGCGGCAGGGCGTAGGTCTCCTGCGGCTCGGTGAACGGCACGAGCAGGCGCAGCGCCCACGGGGAGTCGACCCGTACGTCGGTGTCGGACCCGCCGGGCGTCGACTGCTGGAGGGTCTCCCGGTGGAAGCCCAGGACGTGGTAGTTCTCGTGGGCGTTCTCGACGGCGACCTTCCAGTTGCAGGCCCACTCCTCGCTCCAGGAGCCGAGCTGCGCCATCTCGTCGAGCCGGTAGTTGGTCAGGTCGCCCGAGACGCGCTTCAGTTCGGGGGCGAGGGGGGCCGCGGACGCGTCGAGGTTCACGTACACCAAGCCGTGCCACTCCTCGACGGCGAAGGCGGGCAGTCGGCAGTTCTTCGGGTCGAAGTCCGGGTTCCCCCGCATGTGAGTGGCGCCGATGAGCCGGCCGTCGAGTCCGTACCGCCAGAGGTGGTACGGACAGGTGAAGGAGTCGGCCCGGCCGGCGGCGCCGGGCTCGACGAGCGGCATCATCCGGTGCCGGCAGATCGGTGACATTCCGTGGAGGGCGCCGTCCGCGTCGCGGGTGACCACGATCTGCTCGCCCGCGATGTCGACCGAGACGTAGCTGTTCGGCTCGGCGAGTTCGTCGCGGTGCGCGACGAGCACCCACGAACGTCCGAAGACGCGGGTGCGTTCGAGCTCGTACAGCTCGGGGGAGGTGAAGGCGCGCGGCGGGAGACTGAGCTGGGGTGCCTGGTCCAGGTAGCCGCGCAGTACCTCCAGCAGCCCGGCGACCTCGTCCTGTGCCGACGGGGACCCGGCGCCGGGGCGTTCGCCGGCGGGCCGGTCTGTGCTCGTGCCTGTGCTCACGGTGGGACTCCAACCTGTGCCGCGGGTCCGTGGTGCCCCGACCCTGACAGGGCTGGTTCGAACCCTGCTCGACAGCGGGTTCCGGGGCCACGCGCGCCCCCGGGGTCCCGTGCGTCAAGCCGGTCTCCGGCGTTCTTCTAGCGGCCCGCCCGACCATCGGTCCGCCGGACCCCTGTCCCCACCCCCGCGCCTGTCGGGTTCGCCGCCGGGTGCCTGTCGAACGAGGTCGCCGTGTACGGAGCCGAACTGGCCGAGATCTACGAACTCATCCACCGCAGCCGCGGCAAGGACTACCGGGAGGAGGCCGCCGAGGTGGAGCGGCAGGTGCGGGCGCGCAGGCCGGACGCCGCCTCCCTGCTGGACGTGGCCTGCGGCACCGGGGCCCACCTGCGCTGCTTCGACGAGCTGTTCGACGAGGTGGCCGGGCTGGAGCTGTCCGAGCCGATGGCCCGTCTCGCGCGGACGGCGCTGCCGCAGGTGCCCGTACACATCGGCGACATGCGGGACTTCGAGCTCGGCCGCACCTACGACGTCATCACGTGCATGTTCGGCTCGATCGGCTACCTGCTGACGCAGGAGGCCCTGGTCGACGCGCTGCGCCGGTTCGCGCGGCACCTGACGCCCGGCGGGGTGGTGGCCGTCGACCCGTGGTGGTTCCCGGAGACGTACCTGGACGGGCACGTCGCCGGCGCCACGGCGACCGTCGGGGAGCGGACGGTGTCCCGGGTCTCCCACTCGGTGCGGGAGGGGGCCGCTTCCCGGATGGACGTGCACTATCTCGTCGCCGACGGCGCTTCGGGCGTACGGCACTTCCGCGAGACGCACCTGATCGGCCTGTTCGCTCAGGAGCGGTACGAGGCGGCGTTCGAGGCCGCCGGTTTCCGCGTCGACTACGTCCCCGTGGCGCCCGCCGGACGGGGTCTCTTCGTCGGCGTCCCGTCCGCCGGCTGATCCGGCGGACGGGACGGGCGGGGGTCCGGGGCGGGGGTCAGGGCTGCCGGACCAGCTGCTCGTTGGCCTGGTCGAGGAACTGGTTCAGCGTCTTGATCCGGGTCTCCGCGTCGGGCATGCCGATGGAGTACCTCCGCTCGACCTGGCTGATCGCCTCCAGCAGGGCGAGCGAGTCGTAGCCGAGGACGCTCAGCTCGACGTCACCGACGTCGTCACCGTCCAGACCGGCGCCGTCCGGCTCGCCCGCGCACTCCCGGAAGATCTCGACCAGTACCGGCAGGGTCAGTTCACTCATCACACGTACCTCTCTCCGCTCTCGTGGGGACTCATGGGGAAGGGGCGCTCGCCGACGAGCGCCGGGGACGGCGGCCGGGGCTCAGCCCGCCGCCTTCCACATGTCGTGCAGGGAGGCGCGCAGCCCGATGGCAGGGCGCCAGCCCAGCACCCGCTCCGCGCGCCGGACGTCGGCCTTGGTCCAGCCGCCGCCCTTGCTCTCGACGGACCCGCCGGTCTCCTCGACCGTCCCGGGCGGGAATCCGGCCGCCTCGACCAGGGTCGTGACCAGTTCGCGCATCGTGGGCGCCTCACCGCGCCCGATGTTGAACACGTTGCCGGACGCCGCCCCGTCCGCGGCCAGCAGGACCGCCGAGGCCACGTCGCGCACGTCGACGTAGTCGCGGGCCGCGTCGGCGATCACCAGTTCCAGCCGCTCCCCCGGCGCCAGTGCGCGCAGGCGGTTGAGGACGGTGCCCAGGAAGCTCGCCTCCGACGGGTGCGGGCCGCACACGTTGACCGGGCGCAGCACCACCCCGTCGACGTCCCCGGCCCGGGCCGCCGCCAGTACGGCCCGGGACCCGGCCAGTTTCGTCCGGGCGTACGGGGTGCTCGGTTCCGGGGTCACCGACTCGTCGATGCCGTCGGGGTCCGGCGGCACGAATCCGTACTCGTGGATGCTGCCGACGTGGACGACGCGGGGGCGGCCGGGCAGCATGGCGACGCCGGCGAGCAGCCGCTCCACCAGCCGCACGTGGGCGTGGTGCATCGCCTCCTCGGTCACCACCCATCCGCCCGTGGCATTGACCACGACCTCCACGTGGTGCTCGGCGAGGAGTGCGGCGATGTCCCGGGGATCCGCCGCCGCAACGTCCAGCGGGACGAAGGGGTGCGCGGCGGCGTGCGGGGCCGGGTGCCGGGCCACGCCGAGGACCTCGTGGCCCGCGCGGGCGAACGCCGCGGTCACCTGTCGTCCGATGGTGCCGGTCGCGCCCAGCACGGCGACCGCACCGGGCCTTGTCACGTCACGCGGGGTCGCCACCGCGCCCTCCTTTCGGCGTCGTCTCCCGTGGTCACGGCGGTTCCCGGCGGGGCCGCGGTCACGGGTGCCGGTCGTCACGGCTGACGCGGCGTTCGCGTACCTTCAGTTCGCCCTCCACCCGGACGAGCACGTCCTCGCACACGCACATCAGGTGCAGCCGGGGGCTGCCGCCCCGCGGCGTCGCGATGATCTGCGCGTACGAACGCACGCTCAGGGTGCCGTCCTCCCGCGGCCTGACCGACACCATGCCGAGCAGGTGCCGGTGCACCTCGCCGGCCTCGGCCAGCGCCGCGGCGGCCTTGTCGACCCCCGCGGCCAGGGCGGCCCGGCCGACGACCGGTTCGGGCAGGGAGGGCGGCGCGAACGAACCGTCCTCGGTGAAGGTCTGCGCCCAGCCCGCGCCGTCACCGGCGTCCAGCAGGTGCATGTGATCGGCGTAGAACTGCTGCACTTCGGCATAGAGGGCATCGAACGACGACGAGGTTCCCGTCCGCATTGCCACCGCGTCCTCCTCACGCTGGTCCCGTTCGGGGCGAACGGGCGCACCCGCGAACGATTCCCGACGCCCTTCGACTTCGGCTCGAACGTGACGCGCGGGAGCCGAGTGAGGCTTGAGCGCTTCTCCGTCGGCGCCGAGCACGATCTGCTCGTCGGTACGAGCGGTTTCGGTGCGTAGGAGGTCCGTGTGCGGTTGATCGACCTGTCGTCGGCGGTGGATGCCGCGGCCTACGAGCCGGATCCGGTGGTGCACGAGGTCTTGACGCCCCGTCAGGGGGCGGAGCACATGAGCGCGGAGATGCGGACGCACTTCGGGCTGGAGTTCTCCCCGGACGAGCTGCCCGACGGGGAGTTCCTCTCCCTCGACCGGATCACGCTGACCTCGCACACCGGCACGCACGTCGACGCCCCGTCGCACTACGGCTCCCGGGCCGGCTACGGCGACGGCGTGCCGCGGCACATCGACCGGATGCCGCTGGAGTGGTTCTGCAGGCCGGGGATCGTGCTCGACCTCACCGACGCGCCGACCGGTGCCGTCGGGGCCGGCCGGCTGGAGAAGGAGTTCGGGCGGATCGGCCGCACCCCGGCGCCGATGGACATCGTCCTGCTGCGCACCGGGGCCTCGGAACGGGCGGGCACCCCGGAGTACTTCACCGAGTTCGCCGGGCTGGACGGCCCGGCCGTGAACCTGCTGCTGGACCTGGGGGTGCGGGTGATCGGGACGGACGCGTTCAGCCTGGACGCCCCGTTCACCGACATCATCGAGCGCTACCGGAGCACGGGGGACCGTTCGGTGCTGTGGCCGGCGCACTTCGCCGGCCGCGACCGGGAGTACTGCCAGATCGAGCGTCTGGCGAACCTCGACGCCCTGCCCGCGCCGTACGGGTTCACCGTCGTCTGCTTCCCCGTGAAGATCGCGGGCGCGGGCGCGGGCTGGACCAGGGCGGTCGCCATGGTCGACGACTGACCGGCCCCTGCGACGGGCCCGACACCGACACCCCCACCGACCCCGACAGGAGAGAGATGTACGGACAGGAGCTGGCGGAGGTCTACGAGATCTTCTACCGCAGCCGGGGAAAGGACTGGCCCGCGGAGGCCGCCCACGTCACGGACCTGATACGGGCGCGGTGCCCGGGCGCGGACTCCCTGCTCGACGTGGCCTGCGGCACCGGGGCCCATCTGGAGACCTTCGGAACGCTGTTCAAGCACACCGAAGGTCTGGAGATCGCCGCGCCCATGCGGGAGCTGGCCCACCGGCGGCTGCCCGCGGTGACCGTCCACCCCGGTGACATGCGCGCATTCGGCCTCGGCCGCACCTTCGACGCGGTCGTGTGCATGTTCTGCGCCATCGGCTATCTGGGCACCGTCGCCGACATGCGGGACGCGGTGCGCGCGATGGCCCGGCACGTACGCCCCGGCGGGGTACTCGTCATCGAGCCGTGGTGGTTCCCCGAGGACCACGTCGAGGGGTACGTCGCGGGGGACCTCGGCCGGGAGAACGGCCGTACCGTGGCGCGGATCTCGCACTCGACCCTGCAGGGCCGCGCGACCCGGATGGAGGTGCGGTTCCTGGTCGGCGACAGCTCCGGCATCCGGGAGTTCACCGAGGTCGACGTCCTCACCCTGTTCACCAAGGACGAGTACCTCGCGGCGTTCGCCGACGCGGGGTGCACCGTCGAGTACCTCCCCGGCGACCCGACCGGCCGCGGTCTGTTCGTCGGTGTACGGCAGTAGGACCCAGACAGACACGTGCCGGAGACGAGCGGAGACAGTGACTCAGCCATGACCACTTACGTATGGGACTACCTGCGCGAGTACGAGAACGAGCGGGAGGACATCCACGACGCCGTCGAGACCGTACTGCGGTCGGGACAGCTCGTGCTCGGCGCCAGCGGGCGCGGCTTCGAGGAGGAGTTCGCCGCCTACCACGGGGTCGGGCACGCCGTGGGCGTCGACAACGGCACCAACGCGATCAAGCTGGGTCTCCAGGCGATCGGGGTGGGCCCCGGCGACGAGGTGATCACGGTCTCGAACACCGCCGCGCCCACCGTGGTGGCGATCGACTCCGTGGGCGCCACGCCCGTCTTCGTCGACGTCCACCCCGACACCTACCTGATGGACGTCGAGCAGGTGTCCGCGGCCGTCACCGAACGCACCAAGTGCCTGCTCCCGGTCCACCTGTACGGCCAGTGCGTGGACATGACGGCGCTCCGGGCCGTGGCGGACGAGCACGGCCTGCTGGTCTTCGAGGACTGCGCGCAGGCGCACGGCGCCCGCCGGGGCGGCCGCCTCGCCGGTACCTGGGGAGCCGCGGCAGGATTCTCGTTCTACCCCACGAAGGTCCTCGGGGCCTACGGCGACGGCGGCGCCGTCATCACCTCGGACCCCGGCGTGGACGCGGCCCTGCGGCGGCTGCGGTACTACGGCATGGAGGAGCGCTACTACGTCGTTCAGACGCCGGGGCACAACAGCCGCCTGGACGAGCTGCACGCGGAGATCCTGCGCCGCAAGCTGCGCAGGCTCGACGACTACGTGGAGGGCCGGCGGGCGGTGGCCCGGCGGTACGCCGAGGGCCTCGCCGGCACCGGTCTGGTCCTGCCGCGTACGGCACCGGGCAACGACCACGTGTACTACGTCTACGTGGTCCGACACCCGCGGCGCGACGCGATCATCGAGGCGCTGAAGGGCTACGACATCCAGCTGAACATCAGCTATCCGTGGCCGGTCCACACCATGACGGGCTTCGCCCACCTCGGATACGCCAAGGGCTCCCTGCCCGTCACCGAGTCGGCGGCCGAGGAGATCTTCTCGCTGCCCATGTACCCCTCGCTGGACCCGGCGGTGCAGGACAAGGTGATCGGCGCACTCCACGACGTGCTGGCCACGCTGTGAGTCCTGTCCCCACCGGACGGGACGGGGCCGGCGGCCGCCGGGTCCGCATGGGCGTGCTCGGCTGCGCGGACATCGCGCTGCGCCGGATGCTCCCGGCCATCGCGGCGGCCGACTCGGCCGAGCTCGTCGCGGTGGCCAGCCGGGACGCCGCGAAGGCGGAGCGGGCGGCGGCCCGGTTCGGGTGCGCCGGGGTCAAGGGCTACCGGACGCTGCTGGAGCGGGAGGACATCGACGCGGTGTACGTCCCGCTGCCGCCCGCGCTGCACTTCGAGCAGGTGGCCGAGGCGCTGCGGGCCGGGAAGCACGTGCTGTGCGAGAAGCCGCTGTGCACGACCCACGCGGAGGCCGCCGAGCTGATGGAGCTCGCCCGGCGGCACCGCCGGATCCTCGCCGAGAACTTCATGTTCCTGCACCACTCCCAGCACGCCGGGGTCCGCTCGCTCGTCGCGTCGGGTGCCATCGGCGGGCTGGAGGTGCTCTCCGGTTCGTTCGGGGTGCCGCCGCTGGATCCCGCGGGGTTCCGGTACGCGCCCGCGCTCGGCGGCGGCGCGCTGCTGGACGTCGGCGTCTATCCGCTGCGCACGGCGCAGATGTACCTGTCGGGCGAGCCGGAGGTGCTGGCGGCCACCCTGCGGGTGGACGAAGCGACCGGGGTGGACGTCGCGGGCACGGCGCTGCTGTGCGCCCCGGACGGCGTTGCGGCGCAGCTGGAGTTCGGTTTCCGGCACTCCTACCGGTCGCGCTACGCGCTGTGGGGTGGCACGGGACGGATCTCGGTGGAACGGGCGTACACCCCGCCGGAGGTGCTCAAGCCCGTGGTCCGGCTCCAGCAGCAGGACCGGCTCACCGAGCTGGCGATGCCCGCCGACGACCAGGTGCGCAACGCGCTGGCCGCCTTCACCGCGGCCGTCCTGTCCGGCAGGGACGGTCCGGTCGGCGAGGCGGAGTCCCTCCTGCAGGCCAGGCTGGTGGAAGACGTCCGGAAGGTCGCAAGGATCGTCAGCGGCTGAGCAGGTGGAAGGGCTCGGGGAGGCCGGGAGGGGCGGGCGCCGGCGCCGCCCGGGCTGCGGCGGCCGCGGCGCGGACCTACGCTGATCCGGTGACCGGCTGCGCCGGAGGGCAGGGTGCCACCTGTCGCCGTCCGGCGGCGGCCCGAGGGAGGTGACGCCCGATGTCCGCACCCCGGGCAGCAGCCGCGGCCCGCCGCGTGGCTGTGGGAACCGTATGTGTGATCGTGTTCGCGGGCGCCGGCACCGGCGCCGCCCTGGCCGACGACAACGGCATGGCCGACAAGAGCGCGCAGGCCATCGCCGAAGCCTCCCGCAAGGCGATGTCCGAGGTGACGTCCATGCGCATGGTGGCCAAGGTGACCGAGGGGCCGGGCACCACCGGCCTGGACATCCGGTTCGACGAGGCGGGCAACTGCGTCGGCACCGTCACGCCTCCCGGCGGATCCGGCAGGGCCGACGTCATCAAACGCGGCGACGACGTGTGGATGAAGCTCGACGACGCCCTGCTCCGGGCCCAGGTGCCGGGCCCTGCGGCCGAGGACGCGATCGCGCTCATCAACGGCCGTTACCTGCACGGCACCACGGACAACATGATGCTGCGCGACTTCGCCCAGTTCTGCGATCTCGACTACTTCAAGAGGGAGTTCTCCTCGAAGCCGGCGAACGAGCAGCTGGAGAAGGGCGCACGCACCACCGTCGACGGCCGTCCGGCCATCACGGTGACCGGCAAGCGCGGCGGCGACACGGGCACCTACCTGGTGTCGACGCAGGACGAGCCGTACCTCCTGCGCATCCAGGGGGCCAAGGCCTCCGGGGAGCGCGTGGAGGCCACCTTCTCCGCCTTCGACGAGCCCGTCCGCCCCCAGCCCCCCGCGCCCGCCGACTCGGTCGACCTGTCCCAGCTCCGGTAGCGCGCCACGCGAAGGGAACACCATGATCACCACTGACTTCGCCGCGGGCGCCCCCTGCTGGATCGACCTCGGCGCTCCCGACGTGCCCGCCGCGGCGGCGTTCTACGACGCCGTGCTCGGCTGGGACTACGAGTCCATGGGCGACGGGGAGGACATGGAGGGCGGGATGTTCCGGAAGGACGGGAAGATCGTCGCCGGGCTCGGCAAGCTCACCGAGGAGGGCGCCCGCCCGGCCTGGATGATCTACTACAGCGTCCCCGACGCGGACGCCGTCACCGAGGCCGTCGAGCGGGCCGGGGGCACGGTGCGGGTGGCGCCGCGGGACCTCGACGAGTGGGGGCGGATGGCCCAGTACAGCGACCCGCTGGGCGGCCAGTTCGCCGTCTGGCAGCCGGGCACGAGCAAGGGCGTGGAGCTGGTGGACCAGCCGGGCTCGCTGTCGTGGACGGAGCTGTACACGAGCGACGCGGCGGCGGCCAAGGACTTCTACGGCGGGGTCTTCGGCTGGTGGTACAGCGACATGGAACTGCCGGGCGGCGGGGGCACGTACTCCCTGGTGACGCCCGCCGGGCAGCCCGCGGAGCGCATGCACGGCGGCGTGATGGAGCTGCCCGCCGAGCAGCTCGCCCTCACGGGCGGGCGGCCGTACTGGCACCCGGTCTTCGCCGTCACCGACTGCGACGACGCGGTCGCCGCGGTCACCGGGAACGGCGGGAGCCTGCAGATGGGGCCGGAGGACGCCGAGGGCGTCGGGCGGCTGGCCGTCTGCCTCGACCCGGCGGGCGCGGACTTCGTGGTGCTGGCCCCGTCGTCCGACTGACCCGGCGGCCCGCCGGGGTCCGCCGCGGGAGCCGGTCAGACCCGGTGGCGGTAGGCCCGCATCGCGAGGGGTGCGAAGACGAGGGCGATGCCCACCGCCCAGATCAGGGACCACATGACAGGCTCGCCGGCGGGGGTACCGAGCAGCAGTCCGCGGAAGGCGTCCGACAGCTGGGTGACGGGGTTGACGTTCACCCAGGCCTGGAGCCAGCCGGGCATCGTGTCGACCATCACGAACGCGCTGCTCGTGAAGGTGATCGGGAAGATCAGTGTGAAGGCGAAGACCTGTACCTTCTCCGCGTCCCCGGCCAGCATCCCGATCAGCACGGCCGTCCACGACATGGCCGCGGCGAAGACCAGGAGCAGGAGCAGCCCGCCGACGAAGCCCGCGACGCCGCCGGTGATGTCGAAGCCCAGCAGGGTGCCCAGGGCGAGCATCAGGAGCATCGCCCAGAGCTGCTTGGCCAGGTCGGCCGTGATGCGCCCGAGGAGCGGAGCCGAGCGGGCGATGGGCAGGCTGCGGAGGCGGTCGAAGACTCCCTTGGTGAGGTCGGTGTTCAACGCCATGGCCGTGTACATGCTCATGAAGAGCGTGTTCTGGACGATGATCCCGGCGAGTGCGTACTGGAGGTACGCCTCCGGGGAACCGGCCATCTGTCCGCCGAAGACGTAGGTGAACAGGAAGACGAACATGATCGGCGAGATGCTGTAGTCGACGAGCTCCAGCGGATTGTGCTTGACGGAGACCAGGCTGCGCCAGGCGAGCGTCGCGGTCTGCCGCAGGGCAGCCAGGGGCCGTACGCGGCCGCCGGCGCCGAGGGCGCCGGTCACGGGTGCGGAGGCGGTGGTCATGACATCCTCCCGGCGGTCGCGTACTGCTCGTCCTCGCCGTCGCCGTCGCCCGCCGCGGTCTGCGGCTGCGCCCGGTGGCCGGTCAGGACCATGAACACCTCGTCGAGGGAGGAGCGCCGCAGGGTCAGCTCGGCCACCGCGATGCCGGCCTGGTCCAGCCGGCGGACCACGCTCGGCATGAGCTCCGGGTCCTTGACGGGCACGGTGATCTCGTCCCCCTCGATCTTGGCCAGGGACCCCGCGGTCTCGGCGAGCAGGGCGTGCGCCGGGGCGAGGTCCGTGGCCCGGGCCGGCCGCAGCTGCAGGACCTGGCCGCCGACCTGCGCCTTCAGCCCGTCGGGCGTGCCGTCGGCGATGACCTTGCCCTTGTCGATCACGACGATGCTGTCGGCCAGCCGGTCCGCCTCGTCCAGATACTGCGTGGTCAGCAGCACCGTGACGCCCTCGGCCACGAGAACGCGCAGCATGTCCCACACCTCACCGCGGCTGTGCGGGTCGAGTCCGGTGGTCGGCTCGTCCAGGAAGAGGATCTGCGGCCGCCCCACCAGGCTCGCCGCGAGGTCGAGGCGCCGCCGCATGCCGCCCGAGTACGTCTTGGCGGCCCGCCCCGCCGCCTCGCCCAGCCGGAAGCGGTCGAGCAGCTCGACGGCCCGGGCGCGGGCCGCGCCGCGCGGCATGCCCAGCAGCCGCCCGATCATCAGCAGGTTCTCGGTGCCGGTCAGGTTCTCGTCGACGGCCGCGTACTGGCCCGTGAGCCCGATCACCGAACGCACCCGGCCGGCCTGCCGGACGACATCGTGGCCGGCGACCTCCGCGCGGCCCTCGTCCGGCCGGAGGAGGGTGGCGAAGATGCGGACGGCGGTCGTCTTGCCCGCGCCGTTGGGCCCGAGCAGGCCGAGGACGCTGCCGACGGGCACCTGGAGGTCCACGCCGGCCAGTGCACGGGTCTGCTTGAACCGCTTCGCCAGGCCGTCGGCCCGGATCGCGTACTGCATGGAGATCACCCCGGACGGGAGGTACGTACCGGCAACTTCCCTCAACTGTGACGCACACCACTGACACTGTCCGCCCGGGCGGCGCGGGCCGGCGGTGGCGCCGGCGCCGTGGCGGGCACTCGCCGCCGCGTGCCGCCCTGCGGGTCCGGGGAGTTCCGCTGCACCGCCCCCGGGAAGCCGGTTCAGCCGGTGTCCTCGCTGACGGTGAACAGGGCCCCGCTCCGGTCGCGCAGGGTGACCCGGCGGTCCCGCGGGGAGGACCGTACGGGGGTCACCGCCCCGCCCCCGTGCCGGGCCGCGCGGTCGACCGTGCCATCGAGGTCGGCCACGGCGAAGTGGACGTGCCAGCGGGGCCGCACCTGCGGGTCCGGGGCGTTCTCCACGGCCCCGGCGTCGATCCGCGCCACGGTCTGGCCGCCGCGGCGCACCACCACGTGGTCGTGCTCGTAGGCCACGTCGCAGCATCCGGGCCGCTCGCAGGCCCAGTCGAGGACCTCCCCGTAGAACACCGCGGCGGCGAACGCGTCGCGGGTGCGGAGCTCCACCCAGGCCGCGGCGTCCTCCTGTCCGGCGTGCCACTCCTGGACCACCTCGCCCTCCCAGAAACCGAAGACCGCCCCGGACGGGTCGGCGGCCAGTGCGGCCCTCCCGGTGGCGAAGGCGAGCGGCCCCACCGCCATCGTCGCGCCCCGTTCACGGACGCGGGCGGCGGTCACCTCCGCGTCGTCGACCGCGAAGTACGGCGTCCACGCGGTCGGCACGGTGAGGTGCGGGGCGAGCGCGCCGACCGAGGCGACGGGCCGGCCGTCCAGCAGGGCGATGCGGAAGTTCTCGCCGAGCCGGGTGGCGCGGAACGTCCAGCCCAGCACCCCGCCGTAGAACTCCTCCGCCTCCGCGAGGCCGGGCGCCGTGAGGTTGACCCAGCAGGGCACACCGAACACGTCACGGCTGTTCGTGGTCATCGCACCGCTCCTCCGATCGCCGCCCCGGCATCCGGCCGGACCCGTCGCAGGGCGGTTGCCCACCCGCCCCACTCCTCACACAAGCGGACGAAACGGACCGTCCGCGCCGCGCCGGCCGCCGCAAGCGCTGTGCGCCGGCCCCCCGGTGCGCACACTGGAACCGGTGGCGTCCACGGCCGCGGCCGCGGACCGAGGAGAGGTGTCCGGCCTTGAGCGTTCCCGTTCCGATCGTCATCGACTGCGATCCGGGGCACGACGATGCCCTCGCGATCCTCCTGGCCGCCGGCGACCCCGCGGTCGATCTGCTGGCCGTCACCACGGTGGCGGGCAACCAGACCGTGGAGAAGACCACCCTGAACGCCCTGCGGGTGTGCACGGTCGCCGGCATCACCGGGGTACCGGTCGCCGCCGGCTGCGCGGGACCGCTGGTGGAGCCGTTGCGGGTCGCCGAGGACGTGCACGGGGTGTCGGGGCTCGACGGCCCCCGTTTCCCCGAACCCTCGCTGGCGGCCGAGCCCGAGCACGCGGTGGAGCTGCTGCGGCGGATCCTGGCCGGACACCCGGAGCCGGTGACCCTGGTGCCGACGGCGCCCCTGACGAACATCGCCCTGCTCCTGACCCGGTACCCCGAGCTGACCGGCCGGATCAGGGAGATCGTGCTGATGGGCGGCTCCACGGACCGGGGCAACCGGACCCCGGCCGCCGAGTTCAACATCCACACCGATCCGGAGGCCGCCGACATCGTCTTCCGCAGCGGAGTACCGGTGACCATGTGCGGCCTGAACGTGACCCACCAGGCCCTCGCGACGCCCGAGGTCGTCGCCCGCTTCGAGGCTCTGGACACCGATCTCGGGCGGATCTGCGCCGAGCTGCTGGGCTTCTTCGCGGGCACCTACCGGCAGCTGTGGGGGTTCCCCGCTCCCCCGGTCCACGACCCGGTCGCGGTCGCCCGGGTCATCGACCCCGGGCTGGTCACCTGTGTGGACGCGCACGTGGCCGTGGAACTCCACGGCCGGCACACCCGCGGGGCGACCGTGGTGGACCTGCACGGCACCCTGGGGCGGCCGGTGAACGCCCGGGTCGCCGTCGGGCTGCAGGCCGGACCGTTCTGGGACCGGCTGGTGGCGGCCGTCGCGGCCCTGGGCGGCGGGGGCACGGGTCAGGCCGTGCGGCCGGGCACCGACGCCGGGGGCGCGGACGAGGGCGCGGACGGGGGAAGCCGGTGAGCGGCCACCCGCTCCTCGGCGGCGAGCAGCGCGCCGTGGGTGTGGCGCTGCCCCATCAGGACGCACAGCGTGTACGCGGCGTCCTCCAGCGCGGCGCGCAGCGCCGGGTCGTCGGGCGCGGCCAGCGTACGGCGGCGCACGGCCCGCAGGAGGTCCAGGTGGCGGCGCAGCACGTCCGGGGCGGGCAGGACCGTTCCCGCTGCGGGCGGCGGAGGGGGGTGCGGTGCCCGGGCGTGCCCGATCGCGGTGCGCAGCGCCCCTTCGCAGTCCGGGTCCACCTCGGCGGTGCGGGCGCGCGTGGCGACGACCGTGCGCGCCATCAGCCGGAGCGTGACGCCCGCCGCCCGGGCCGCGTCAGCGAGGACGCGCCGGGCGCTCTCGGCGGTGCAGGGCACCAGTGCCATCACCATGCCGGTCGCGGTGGCGAACACGGCCCTGTCCTCGGCACCGTCCGGGTCCGTGCCCCCGCCGGTCACGGTGGCGCCGCCTTCGGGGCGGCTGCCGGCCGCCGGGCTCTGAATCATCCGTCCGCTCCTCGGGTCCGGTCCAGGTGGATGCCGCTGTGTAGCACCTCCGGACGGGCGGCCGGCGCGCACACGCGGGCGCCGGGGAGCGGATCCCCCGTTGTGGTGACTCCCGCCGCCGTGCGTTGACCTCGTACGCGCTGCGCGGGGCCGTGGCGCGCGAACGCTCCGCAGCGGCGGGCGGGCCGGTGCGGAGCGTGCGGCTCGACGGGCGGACGTCAGGTGTTCAGACGGCTGTTGGGTCCGTCCTGCCCGTCGGCGCCGGCGTCGTTGAACCAGTAGTCCCCGGCCGCGAGGTAGCGGAAGGCGTGCGTGGCTTTCGCGGGCAGCGCGACGGTGACGGCCCGCATGCCGTCGGGCCGGGGTTCGAGTACGTGGGCACCCGGCTGCCAGCCGTTGAAGGTGCCCACGACACTGACGGGGCCGGGCGGGTCTCCGCCGGGCAGCACGAAGGTGACGGCGGTGGTGTTCTTGCGACGCTGTCTTTCCAGCATGAGGTGCTCCTTCTGCGGCGTGGGCGGCCCCACTTGCCCGGAAGTCTCCTGACGGTCCCCCGCGGCGCCCGCCCACGACCCGCCGCAGCACGGCCACGGTCACCCGTCGGGGCTACAGGCTCAGCGCGTCCTCGGCGTTGTCCATCCAGGGGGTCACGGAGTTCTTGGTGGAGGAGACGTGCAGACCGGGGGTCGGGGCCTTGAGCGGCGTCTGCGCCAGGTCGGACTCGGTGTTCATGGTCATCGCGATCGAGTCGACGGTCTTGCCGGTGCCGTCGACGGCACCGCCCATGAGTCCGGCGTAGGCCGACGTGCCCGGTTCGAGCCTGATCGCGTCCTCGATGCCGGGGGCGCTACCCCGCTCGGTGGCCTGGCCGTCGAGAGCGCCGAAGGTCACGACGGGGTGCCCGAGCACCCGGCACGCCTTCGTCCCCTTGTTGGTGATCTTCAGCAGGTAGCTGCTGGTCGTGGGCTCCGCCAGGCTCGCGGTGAAGGTCACGTCGAAGGTGCTGCAGGGGAAGACGTCGAAGTCTGGGCCGGTCGGCGCGCTCGCACCGGGAGCGGGCTTCGTCGGCTTGGCCGGCTTCGCCGTAGGCGTCGCGGACTTCACCGGTGAGGCGGAGCCGGACGGGGACGGACCCGCGGTCGCGCTCGCGGTCGCGGACGGCGTGCCGGTCCCGCCCGCCGCGTCGTCCCCGGTGGGTCCGCAGGCGGTCAGGGCGAGTGCGGACAGGGCAGCGAGGGCGACGGCGGTTCTGCTGACGGTGCTCATGGTGATCCCCCCAAGTGAGGCGCGACACGCGCGGGGCCGGGCCGGGCCGGTGCCGGCGACCTGGGACCAGGATCCCGCCGAAGCTTCACAGCTTGGTGACGGTCCGTTGCCGAGTCCACCACGGTTCCCCGCGCGCCGTCCTCCCCTCACCTAACCTGCAATTCCAGACAGACCGCCAGAAAGGGAATGCCCCATGCCTTCTCGCCTCAACCCGTACATCAGCTTCGACGGCGACGCCCGGCAGGCCATGGAGTTCTACAAGGAGGTCTTCGGCGGCACCCTGTCGCTGAACACGTACGGCGACTTCGGCGGGGAGCAGGCCGGCGACGCCGCGGAGCGGATCATGCACGGCATGCTGGAGACCACGAGCGGCTTCACGCTCATGGGGGCCGACAACCCTCCGGGGACGCAGCACAACCCCGGCACCAACGTCTCGGTGAGCGTCAGCGGGGAGGACGCCGCCGAGCTGCGCGGCTACTGGGACCGGCTCTCCGGCAGCGGCACGGTCTCGGTACCGCTGGAGAAGCAGATGTGGGGCGACGTCTTCGGGATGTGCACCGACCGCTTCGGCATCACCTGGCTCGTCAACATCAACACCTCGGAGCGCTGACCGGGCCGTCGGCGACCAGGGACGGGGGCCGACCGGCGCCACCGTCCACGGTGGCACCGGGGCCGTCCCCGTTTCGACACCGCGGCACCTGCGCCGGCGGCCGGATTCCCGCATGATCGATGCTCCGCACCGCCTTCGATCCCAGGAGTCCAGCCCCATGTCCGACATCACCGTGCGCGCCGTTCGGTCCGGGGACTTCGCGCAGTGGCGCGCCCTGTACGGCGGCTACGCCGACTTCTACCGGGTGGAGCAGACCGAGGAGGCGGCGGCCACGGTGTGGTCGTGGGTCACCGATCCTTCCCACGAGGTGAGCGCCCTGGTGGCCGAGGACACCGCGGGGCGGCTGCTCGGCCTGGCCCACTACCGCCCCTTCGCCCGACCCCTCTCCGCGACGGTCGGCTGCTTCCTCGACGACCTGTTCGTGGCACCGGAACACCGCGGCTCGGGCGCCGCCGACCTGCTGCTCGGCGCGCTGCGCGGGCTCGCGGCCGAACGGGGCTGGAGCGTGGTCCGCTGGATCACGGCGGACGACAACCACCGGGCGCGGGCCAAGTACGACCAGGTGGCCACCCGCACGATGTGGGTCACCTACGACATGGCTCCCGGCCGCGGGTGAGAATGGTTCGACACGTGCCCCCGAGACAGGCTGTGGTGACGACAGGTCATACACGGACCGGCGGAAGGGAACGATGCGCACGTCCATCGACCTGCTCGTGATCCACACGGCACGGCTGGAGGCGTGCCGCGACTTCTACGCCGGCCTCGGCCTCGACCTCGTACCGGAGAAGCACGGCAACGGACCCGACCACTACGCCGCGGCCTTCGCCGACGGCGGGGTCCTGGAGCTGTACCCGGCGACGCGCCGTCCCGAGACCGGCTACCTGCGCGTCGGCCTGACGGTGCCGCCGCACGGCGCGGGAGGACGACCGCCCGGCCGGCACACCCTGACCGACCCGGACGGCCGTACGGTCGTCCTGACCGTCCCGGAGCCGGGCGGCGGCCCGTTCCCCGTGGGATGACCGCCGACACGAGGGGGATCGTCAGGACCGACCGGCTCTGCGCCACTACCACTTCGAGGGCGCGGGCTGCTCGGAGGCGGCCCCCTCCGGCTCCCGGCAGCAGTCTTCGGGGCGCGCTGCTGCGCGACGTGGTCGCGGGGCCGGACCGGCCTTCGGCGCGGACCGCCGCAAGGACCGGTCGCGCTTCCTCCACGTCAGCGCGGTCACCCACGTGTGGTTCGGCGCGCCGGCCGCCCCGGGCGTCTGAGAGCAGTGATCGACCGCAGGACCGTTCGTCCGGGTTCGCTCCGGGCCCCTCTCATCCGCCAACCGGAACCACCCTCCTGGCCGGCCCCTGCCGCGTCGCGCGTCGCGAGGCCCGCCGCGGCCGGCCCGGTGCTTCACTGGGGACCATGCCCTTCGCCCGCTACGGGGTCCTGTCCGGGACCCTGCACCAGCACTTCCGGGACACCCCCGACACGGAAGGCGCGTGGTTCCACGTCAACCTCCGGGTCGACGCGCCGGACGGACGCTACAAGTGCGCCGTCGACGTGGACAGTCACGACTCGGCGACCGGCGTGCAGTGGAAGGTGTTCACGGTGGACGCCGCCGCACTCGGTCCGGTGGCCGCACTGGCGCCGGGGTTCCACGAACTCGAGAGCGCGGCCGGGTCCGGCGCGCTCGACTACATCCGGCATCCGGCGCTGCAGGGCGGCCCGGTCTGGCCCTCGTGGCTGCCCGACCGGCTCCGGGAGCTGCTCGACCGGCTGCTGAGGACCTCCCGGCCGTGGAAGTCGGGGACCAATCTCGACGCCGCGCTCGCCTTCGAGCCGATGCTCGTCGTCGGACGGCCGGTCCTGGTCTTCGGCGAACCCTTCGACGCGGGCCTCGGCGTGCACAACATCCACCAGAACCAGGGCGACCCTTTCGGCAGCCAGTGGTGGCCCGAGAACGGCATCTGGCAGGACGGGGCCACCCTGACCCGCCGCCCCGACGGCAAGTACGACGTGTTCCTGAACAAGTTCTCCACCCAGAAGGACCACACGGACGCCGACGGGCACCCGGTGTAGGCCGCCGCCTTCGCCGCATCGTCGGTGCCGTGTCCCAGCCTCGACCCCGAAGCTCCCGCCCCGTCACCCGGAGGACGTTCGATGGCCTCGGCACCGCAGAAGATCACCACGTTCCTGATGTTCGAGGGCAGGGCGGAGGAGGCGCTGACCTTCTACACCTCCCTGTTCGAGGACTCCGAGGTCATCGACATCACCCGTTACGGCGCCGACGGCCCCGGCAGGGAGGGGACGGTGCTCCGCGCCACGTTCTCGCTCGCCGGACAGCGGTTCATGTGCATCGACAGCTACGTCACGCACGAGTTCGGCTTCACCCCGGCGGTCTCGCTCTTCGTGGAGTGCGCCTCCCCGGAAGAGCTCGACCGCCTCTACGCGGCCCTGGCCGAGCAGGGCAAAGAGCTGATGCCCGTGGGCTCGTACGGTTTCAGCGCCCGCTTCGGCTGGCTGAACGACCGCTTCGGCGTGTCCTGGCAGCTGAACCTCCAGGACCTGCCGGCCTGAGCCTCCTCAGGCCGCAGCCGGGGTGAGGGCGACCGCCAGCACCGCCGCCGCGAGGACGCCGGCGGCGAGCCGCGTGGCGCGCCCCGGCCCGGCTGCGAACCGTTCCGCCATGACGATCCCGGTGAGCAGCGCCATCCAGGCGAGCATGGCGCCGCCCCCGCCGGCCGCGGCCATCACCGCCATCAGCGCCCAGCACGACCGCAGGCAGGCGCCGCCGTGGCGCAGCCCGAAGCGGACGGTGCCCACCGCGGCGCGCGGGCCGCTCAGCGGCAGCGGGGAGGAGCGGTGGCAGTCACGCAGGGCGCGCCGCTTGTGGACCGTCAGCTGCCAGGCGGCGGCGAGCGCGAGAGCGCCGGCCGCCACGGCGTGGCCGGGCGGACGGGACCACAGCGGGGCCGTCACGAGGAGCAGTGCGCCGTAGCCGGTCCACACCGTGAGGTAGACGGCGGCGAAGCCGGCCATCGCGCGCTGCCGGCACCGGCGCAGGCTGTTCTCGCCCACGTGGGCCAGGGCCGGGAGCGCTGCGGGCAGCATCATCGCGACGCACATCAGCATCCACATCGCGAGGCTCCCGAAGCCGACGGTGCCGGGGGCGGGTGCGCCGTGGGGCGGGTGCGCCGGGGTCACGTGGTGATGGGCCGTCTCGTCGGCGGGGGCGGCGGCCGGGGCCGCCGGGTGGAGGCCGTGCACCGCCCCGGCCGCGGTCAGCGCGATCACGGCGATCCAGGCGGCGACGGCCGCCAGCTCGTACCAGAGGGTGACGCGCAGCAGCGGCCACCGCCGGGCGGGCACCGTCCGCGCCCGCCCCGCGCCCTCCAGGACCATCAGGCGTAGCTGAGGCTGACGCGCCCGATCTCGACCGGCGGGTCCTCGTCCGCCACCCCCTCCATGCCCTCCGCGGCCGCCGGTCCGAGGGGGAGGAACGTCACGCGCAGCCCGGCTTCGTCCCAGGCGTCGTCCGCCTGGAGCCGGCGCACGAGCGGGGTGATCTCGACGCTCACCCGCAGGCCGTGGGGGTGCTCGTCGCCCCGGGGGTCCTGGGCCCGCTCGATGCCGAAGAAGGACAGGTTCCCGACCCGGTGGCCCTCCGCCTGCTCCCGGGAAGCCCCCTCGGGGAGGTTGACGTAGATGCCGTAGACCGTGTCGGGGTTCGTCTCGCCCTCGATGTCCTCGACGTTGAGGTAGACGTGCCGGTCGCTCTCGGGTTCGGCGACGCCGAGCGCCTCCCCCAGGGGCAGTGTGGTCCGCCGGTCGATCGGCACGGCGACGCTCGCCGCGCGGCCGACGAGGCGCACGGGCTGCTCGGAGGAGCCCGCCATCTCACGCCGCCCGGGCGGGGTCGGCCCCGGGGTACTCGGACCGCTCGTCGTCTCGGGCACGCGGGGCCTCCTCGCGGACGGGGGCAGCGGAACCGGAGGGGAGATCAGCAGGGGCTCCTCGTACGTGTAGCCCAGCCCACCGGAGATGTCGAGGACGTCGGACGCCGCGAGGCTCTGCCGGCTCCCGTCCGCGTCGAAGAACGTGTACTCCTGGCTGATCCAGCGCGGGTCGTCCGGGTTGTCGTGCCCCGCCCGGCTCGCCCATACGAACCACAGGCGGTCGATGTTGGCGTGGTGGAGCCAGAAGATCGGATCGAGCGCCGCCGTGGTCGTCCTGCCCATCGAGCGGCCGATGTAGCTGTGCACGACGTTGTGGGGCGTGTCCTCCAGGGCACCCTTGCGGTTCCAGAAGGTGCTGCCGTTCGGCGTGATGCCCCCGCCGAACTCGGTCTCGCCGACGAACAGGGTGCGCCCCATCGCGTAGGCCGGGGAGGTGATCTCGGCGGGCAGGGGTTCGCCCTCGTTGACGAGGTTCGCCCGGTCGGCGAACAGCGGGTTGGATCCGCCCTCCTCGTCGCGGAAGGCCGGGGGGATCCGGGCCTGTTCCCGGTCGGCGTCGTAGTCCCAGAACGGCAGGGCCCAGTCGGCCGGGCCGCCCAGCTGCACGACCGTGGCGCGGACGATCCGCTCGAAGTACCACAGGTACATGCGGTGCCAGGCGAGGAAGTACCAGGAGCCGTGCTTGCAGCCGTTCCACAGCGGCATGGACGGCGTCGCGCTCGTCCCGTGGATGGCCGCCTGGTAGGTCCAGCCGGTGGGATCGTCGGGTTCCCGCTTCTTCATCTCGGCTACGGCCGCCGCGTAGTGGGTGAGTGTCAGGTCGCCGGGCGGGAGGGTCCACACGTTCCTGCGTACGTGCGCCACCTGCTGAGGGCTGCCCATCGTGTCCACCTTCCGTCGGAAAACCGGGAGGAAACGTACCGAAAGCACATGCCGTGATCGAACCGGCGCGCGGGCGGCAGACCCAATGGGGTCATCCCCCGAAACACCGGCGGCCCGCGCCGGGACGCCCCGGCTCCCCCGCGCGCCGCGGCCGGCGCGATCGGTCGGGGACCGGCGGGAACCCCGGACGCACCGCGTCCGACTACTGGCTCGTGGGAGGCGCAGCCGAGCCGTCCCGCGCGGCCGATGACGATCGAGGGGCGTGTGATGGGCGGACTGGACGTGCGCATGCGGGGGGTCGTCTGCCGGCACGGCCGGGTGGAGGCCGTGGCCGACGTGGACCTGGAGATCGCCGCCGGCGAGCGCGTGGCGCTGACCGGAACCAACGGCTCGGGCAAATCCACCCTGCTGCGCGCCGTCCTCGGTCTGCACCCCCGGACGGCGGGCTCGATCCTGGTCGGTGGCCGGGAGGGCCGCTCCCCCGCCGAGTGGGCGTGGCGGCGCCGGGCGTGTGCCTGGATCCCGCAGAAGCCGGCCGCCGGACGCTTCCCTCTGCTCGGCACCGAACTCCTGGCCGGCAGCAACGCCCCGGCGGAAGCGGCCGAGGCCGCGGACCGGCTCGGGGTGGGCGCGCTGACCGGCAGGCCCCTGCACACCCTCTCCGGCGGCCAGTTGCAGCGCATGTACCTGGCCCGGGCGATCGGCTGCGTGGCCGCGGGGGCCGAACTGCTCCTGGCGGACGAACCGACGGCCGCCCTCGACTTCGACGGACAGGCGGAGGCGGCCGACGTGCTCACCTCCCTGCCGGTGACCCTGATCGTGGTGACGCACGACCGGGCCCTGGCGGACCGCTGCGACCGCGTACTGGAGATGGCCGCGGGCAGGCTGCGGGAGGTCCGGTGACGACCCCGGCCACCGCGGACCTCGGTGAACTCCTGCAGCTGCTGCCGGTGCAACGGGCCGGAGCGGCACTGCTGCTGGCCGCCGTCGGACTGCCGGTCATCGGTGTCGTCATCGTCGGGCTCGACATCATGCCGGTCCGGTTCGCGATGATGCACGTGGCCCTGCTGGGCATCGCCGTGGGCCTGCTCACGGGGCTCGACCCGATGGTGTGCGCGCTGGTCGCCTGTGCCCTGGCCGGCGCGGGCGTGGCTCCGCTCGCCCGCACGCCCGACGGCCTCTCGGGGGCGATGGGGCTGCTGATGAGCCTGGCCATCGCGGCGGCCCTGCTGGTGCTGGCCGTGTCCGGGGTCAACGCCTCCGGCGCCTTCGCCCTGCTGTGGGGGTCGATCCTGTCCGTCGGCACGCCCGACCTCGTCGTCCTCGGCGTCCTCGCCGTCGCCGTGCCCGGCCTGTTCTGGTGGCGGCGCCGCGAGATCGGCCTGCTCCTGTACGACCGGGAGCTCGCCCTGTGCTCCGGCGTCCCGGTGCGGGCGCTGACGGCCGCGCTCCTGGTCCTGGTCGCCGTCGCGGTCGCCGGGGCCATCAAACTGACCGGCGCGCTGCTCGTCGACGCGCTGACCCTGCTGCCCGCACTCGCCGCGCGCCGCCTGGGCAGCTCCCTGCAGTCGATCACGCTGTGGGCGGTCGGCATCGGCGTCACGGTGAACCTGACGGGCTTCCTCCTGGCCCTGTGGCTGGACTGGCCGCCCGGCCCGGTCCTCGTCCTGACCGCGGGGGCGCTGGTCCTCGCGGTGCACTTCATACCCGAACGGAGAATCAGCTCATGGCGCGCACCCGCGTCCGTATCCCTGCCGTCCTCGCACTGAGCGCGGCCCTCTTCCTGACCGCCGGCTGCGGGAACGACCCCTCGTCCGCCTCCGGCGAGGACAAGGGGCAGCCGCGCACCGGCAAGCCGTCCGTGGTGGTCACGACCACCTGGGAGGGCGCCCTCGCGAAGGCTGCCGGCGCGGAGGACATCGAGGTCATCGTGCCGCAGTCCGTCCACCACGCCCCCGACTACGACCCCAAGCCCTCGGACCTCGCCGCCGTGGCCAAGGCCGACTTCGTGCTGTACGCGCCCTTCGAGCCGTACGCCGCGAAGATCAAGGAGGCCGCGGGGTCCGGGGCGAAGCTCGTCGAGGTGGAGCTGGACAACGACCCCGACAAGGTGTCCGCCGAAGTCGGCCGCCTGGCAGGGCTGTTCGGCACGGCGGACGCCGCCGCGCAGTGGAAGACCGGCTTCGACGCCGAGTACACGAAGCTGAACAAGGAGCTCCAGGCCGGCTGGCCGGGCGGCCGCAGTCCGTCCGTCGTGACCCAGGTCTTCACCGCCTGGTCGGCGAAGCTCGCGGGCGCCACCACGGTGGGGACGTACGGGCCGGAGGCGGTGACCCCGGCGCAGCTCGCCGAGCTCGCCGCGAAGAAGCCGGCGCTGGTGCTGGACAACGCCCACATGTCCACCGGAGCGGTCCTGCCGGACTCGGGCGCCAAGCAGGTCAAGATCGTCAACTACCCGGGGGACGACCTCGATCTGCTGTCGGTCTACCGCAACGCGGCGGCGGAACTGAAGAAGGCCATGGGTTCCTCCTGAACCCCGGTGCCACGGCGGTGGTGAGGGGCCGGCGGGACGCTCCGCCCGGCCCCTCACCGACGGCGCCGGGCTCTCCCGGTTCCGCCGGGGGGCCTGTCCGGGTACGCGGACACCTCCCGGCACTCCGCCCGCTTCACGGGTGCGGAGGTTCCGCCACGGGCTGGCCGCGGTCCGTACCGAGGACGGCGCCGGCTACGCCCGTCCCTGTGCCGGCCGCTGCGTCTGGGCCTGCGCTTGCTCCGGCTCGCGCGCCCGTTCTGCGTCGTCCATGACCCGATGATGCCGCCCGGGTCGGACAGCGCCCGTCCTATACGAGAGCGCTGCTCTCGGTCAGCCGCCTGCGGAGGGCAGCGCGGTCGGGCTTGCCGGCGGCGGTCAGGGGCAGTTCCGCGACGACGAGCAGCCGCTCGGGATGCTTGCACCGCTCCAGGCCGCGCCCCGTCAGGTGTTCACCGAGGGAGGCGAGGGTGGGGGCCTGTGCCCCCCGGGCCACGACGCAGGCCGCGAGCCGCTCCCCCATCAGCGGGTCGGGGACGCCGACGCAGGCCACGTCCCGCACCTGGGGGTGCGCGGTGAGCTCGCGCTCCACTTCGGCCGGGCTGATGTTGGCGCCGCCCCGGATGACGATGTCCTTGAGGCGGCCGACGACGTGCAGGACGCTCTCGGCGTCGAGGTAGCCGAGGTCACCGGTGCGGACCCAGCCGTCGGGCGTACGGTAGCGGGCGTCCAGCTCGGGCGCGCCGACGTAGCACAGCGGGGTCATCGGGCCGCGCGAGATGATCTCCCCGACGGCGCCGTCGGGGAGCTGCTCGTGCGTCTCGGGGTCGGCGATGCGGATCTCGGCGACCCGGGGGTCGGGGTGCCCGGCGACGACACCGGAGCCGTCGGTGGGCGGCACCGTACTGCCGAGTCCGGTATGACAGTTGACGCCGTCGGCGGAGCCGTAGAGGTTGACGACGGCGCAGCCGAAGGCCTGTGCCGCGGCGGCCGCCGTGGTCTCGTCGAGCGGCGCCCCGCCGAGGACGAGGGCGGTGGGCGGGGGCAGTTCCCCGCCGGTGCCGTCGAGGCGTTCGAGCATCATGCGGACCATGGTGGGCACGCCGAGGACGTGCGTCGGCCGGTGCTCGCGCACCGCGGCCAGCGCGGCGTCCGCGGTGAAGTGGTCGAGCAGGACCAGGGTGCCGCCGTGCCGGGCGAGGGTGACCGCGGTGCCGTTGGACCCGAAGGCGGAGGCCAGCGGGACGAGGAAGAGACAGCGCGGCGGGGTCCCGTCGGGGATGAGCGAGGCCAGGAAGTTGCCTCGTCCGCCGGCGAGCGCGTTGTGCGAGTACGCGATCATCTTGGGCTCGGCCTCGGAGCCGGAGGAGACGAGGATGCGGGCGGCGCTGTCGGGATCGGGCCGGGCGGGGACGAACCCGCCGGGGTCGCTGCGCAGCAGCTCCGCCAGCGGAATCGTTCCGTCGGGGAGGGTGCCCGGCCGCCCCGCGGAGATGACGTGGCGCAGGCGCGGGAGGGACCGGGAGAGCGTGTGCAGGTCGGCCGCGTGCCGGAACGCCCGGTGTTCGGTCGCGGCGATGACGGCGACGGCCTCGGCGCGGCGCAGCAGGGACTCGGCCTCCAGGACGCCCCGGCCCACGGGGAAGGGCAGCGAGACCGCGCCGAGGGCGGCCAGCGCCAGGTCGGCGATGACGGATGCCCGGCCGTCGGGCAGTTGGACGCCGACGACGTCGCCCGGGCCGATCCCGAGGTCTCGCAGGCCGGTGGCCAGACAGCGCACCTTGCGGTCGAGGGCGGTGTAGCACAGCGTGCCCTTGGCGTCGATGACGGCGGTGCGGTGCAGGTCGGCGATCTGGCGTGCGCGGAAGAGGCTGTAGAGGTCGAGGTCGGGGCAGGTGCCGTCGACCACCCAGGCGCGGCGGAGTTCGGCGGGCAGCAGGTCACGCAGTACGAGCCTGTCGGCGGTCATGCGAAGCTCCAGGGGTCGGGGACTGCGGGGGCGCCGTGCGCGTCGCGGCTGATCGAGCCGGCGAATCGCGGATCGTGGTGCAGGTCGGAAAGGTCGGTGGTGACGGCGGTCGCCGTCAGGCCGTGCTCGCGCAGCCGGGCCAGGGCCTCTGCCGTGGGCAGGCCGCGCAGGTCGTGGCCGGCGGCGGCGCGGGCGTCGTCGTCGGCGGGTGCGATCCAGCCGTCGGCGGTGGCCAGCGGGCGGCGGAATCCGGCCGGCCGCCGGGGGTTCTCCCCGCGGGCCGCCCGGCGCAGGGCGGGGCCGGTCAGCGTGTCGGCCGCGCCCAGCAGCGAGGAGTCGACCGTTACGCCGCGGCCGGTGCGTTCGCGCAGCAGCAGCCCGGCGAGGACGGCCTCGGCGCCCAGGAGTCCGCCCATGACGTCGAGGAGGGTCATCAGCGAGGGCGCGGGGCTCTCGCCCTCGGGGCGGGCGGCCTCGCCGACCCCGGTGCGGGCCTGGACCATGAAGTCGGTGCCCATGGGGGCGCCGTCGAGGCGACCGGCCCAGCCGCTGGTGTACGCGTGGACGAGCGCGGGATTGACGCGGGCGAGGTCGTCGGCGTCGAGGCCGAGGGCGGCGGCCTTGCCGGGCGCCCAGTTGTGCAGGAAGACGTCGGCGTGCGCCGCCATGTCCCGCAGCCGCCCGCGGTCCGCCTCCGCCTTGATGTCGATCTCGACGGCCCGCTTGCCGCGGTTGAGGGCGAGCCAGCGGGCGGAGATCCCGGAACAGGCGGGGGGCATGCCGCGCAGCGGGTCGCCGCCCGGCGGTTCGATGCGGATCACGTCGGCGCCGAGCAGCCCGAGCAGGTGCGCGGCGAGCGGCGCCTGGATGCGGCGGCCGGCCTCCAGCACGGTCAGCCCGGCCAGGGGTCCGGCGGCCGGCGCTGCGGAGACCGCCCGCCCGCCGGGCTCGCGGCGGGGACCCGGCAGCGGCGCCGGCCCGTCGGCGGCGGTATCGGCGCCGCAGGCCGACGGGGTCAGGGACCAGGGGGCGGCGCCGTCGTGTTCCGCGGCCCGTTCGGCGAGGGGGCGCAGCGCGCACACTTCGGCACCGGAGAGGTCCGCGGCCCGGCGGATCCGGTCCCAGCCGTGGGACCGCGCGGTGGCGTGGAGGGCGGCCGGAAGGGGGGCGCAGGCGGTGGCGTAGCGGAACTGGAAGGGCCGCCAGCCGGTCCGCAGCGCGTCCGCGGGTGCCTCCAGCGCCTTCCAGAAGGCGGCCCAGGCTCCCGGGTCGAGCGTCTCCAGTTCGAAGAGGATCCCGTCGGCGGAGGTGAACGGCGGTCCACCGGCAGCGATTTCGGCCGCCTCGCCCTCGTCGGCGCCGGCGGCCGCGAGGTACTGGGACACGGCGAGGAGTCCGGCCCGGTCGGCGCTGGTGGTGACCGGGCCGGCGGCCGCGCCCCGGGCCTGGCCCACGAGGTTCGCGAGGAGCCCCTGCACCGTGAGGACGGCGGTGGCGGTGGCGGCGTAGTCGACGGCCAGTCCGCGGGGGCTGCCGTCCCGCCGTCCGTGCACGGCCATGACGCCGGTGGCGGCCTGCACGGTGGCCTCGTCGACGAGCCCGCTCGCGGGATCCGCCCACGTGGCGGTCGCGTGCGCCGGTTCGAAGCCCCCGCCGGTGAGCGTGGTGCCGACGGCGGGCGCGTCCCAGTGACCGGCGCCGTCCGTCCGTGCGCCGAGCAGACGCAGGTGATCGGTGACGACGCTCGTGATCCGGGGCGGCCCCGAGGCGTCGAAGCGCAGGGTGTCGAGCGGCCGGACCGTCTGCGTGGTGGCTGGTGACGCCATGCCTCTCCTCTCCTGGCGCGGCGGTGGCCGCAGCCCGGGTCTTGCGGAATGCGGGAACCCGGGAGCGTCCGCGCCCGACCAGTTCCACGAACAGACAGTCGGTCGGCCGTTCGTGCGAGTTCCCGCGAGTTCGCGGGGGCTCCCGAAACCTTCCGGAAGTCCGCACGAGTCCCGGAAGTTCCCGGGAAAAAGGAGGCCGGCAGTGAAAGATCCCCGCACGGACAAGGCCGATAGGGAAGCCGAAGCCGGAAACGTGGCCGCCGGGGGCGAGGGCGCGGTACGGGAGGCGGTGGCGTTGCGGGATCGGCTCGACCGGTTCGTCCGGGAGCGGGTGTTTCCCCGGGAGTCCGTGCTGGACGGGGGCGGTCCCGAGGCCGCCGAGGTGCTGGCCGCACTGCGTGCCGAGGCGCGGGCCGAGGGGCTCTGGGCCCTGCCGCTCCCCGCCGAACTCGGCGGCGGCGGACTGTCCTTCGAGACCTACGCCCAGCTGGCCGAGGCCGAGGGGGCCAGTGACCACGGACCCGCCGCGCTGGGGTCGGCCCCGCTGCTCGACGTGACGATGCTGGCGCGGTACGGGCGGCCCGGCGTCCGCGAGGCGTACCTGAAGCGGCTGGTCGCCGGGGAGATCCGTACCTGCTACGCCATGACCGAGCCGGGGGTGCCCGGCACCGACCCGTCCCGGACCGCGACCCGCGCCGAACGGCACCCCGACGGCGGCTGGCTGGTCACCGGCCGCAAGTGGTTCACCTCGGGCGCGGCGGGTGCCGGCCTGGTCACCGTCATGGCCCGTACCTCCGGGGCGGACGGTGACCGCGAGGGGCTGTCCCTGCTGCTCGTACCCACCGGCTCGGCCGGCTTCCGCGTGGTGCGCGAACTCCCCGTGCTGGGCGCCCCGGGCCAGTACGAGATCTCCCTCGACGGGGTGCGGGTGCCCGCCGACCACCTCCTCGGCGAGCCCGGCCAGGCCCTGGCCATCGCCGGCGAACGGCTCGGGCTCGGTCGTACGCTGCGCTGCCTGCGGTGGCTCGGGCAGGCACAGCGGGCCTTCGACCTGATGTGCGAGCGGGCGGCGACCCACGGCGGCTCGCGCGGACCGCTCGCCGACCAGCAACTGGTGCAGGGCCACGTCTTCGACGCCCTGCTCGCGCTGCGCACCACCCGCCCCCTGGTCCGGGAGGCGGTGGCGCTCATCGCCGCCGGGCGGGACGCCCGTACGGAGGTCGGGCTCGCCAAGGTCGCCGCGGCGCGCATGCTCCAGCAGGTCGCGGACTGTGCGATCCAGGTCCATGGCGCCGCCGGTCTCGGCCCGGACACCCCGCTCCCGGCCCTCTTCCGCACCGGCCGTGCCGCCCGCATCCTCGACGGCCCGGACGAACTCCACATCACCTCGGTGGCCCGCCGCGTGCTGCGCGCCTACGGCTCGAACGGGTAGGGCGTCGGGCCATCCGGACGGGTCGCCCAGGTGAGGTCCACGGGCGCGCTCTCGCTCAGGGCGGTCCGCACACAGGTCGCGTAGCGCTCGAACAGCTCGGGCTGAGCGCTGCGTGAAATGTCGAGCACGGGCGAGTCGGACCGCCGTACGCCCGACAGGTAGGGGGAAGTGCGACAGCGGCCCGTCTCGGATCCGGGGTCCACGTGCTGATGTAGGCGGTGGGCAGATGCCGGGTGAAGCGCACCGTCAGTGCTCTGGGGTGCCCTTCGGACTCGAACGCCCGGGCGATCTCCGTCAGCCGGCGGGCGGAGTCCGACGCCCGCTGGGGCAGGCGGGGGTCACCGATGCGCCGGCTGTACTCCCCGAAGAGGACCGATTCGGGGTCCGCCACGACGTAGGTGATGTCCACGCCCCGGCTCAGGAGCCGGCGTACCGGTTCGGTGAAATCCCGCTCGGGACGTGAGACGAACAGACTCGCCAGGCTGCGCAGCGAGATGCCGACTTCGATGATCTCGGAGTTCGCGTCGGCGATGGAGACCGCCTTCTCGGTCGGCGAAGGGCGCCCATGGGCATGGACCGTCAGGCCGCGGTCGCCTCCGCCGGCAGGCAGCCGCTCGTCGAGCAGCCGGCTCATCTCACCGAGCAACCGGTGCCGAGTCGTGATCCTGCCGATCCGTCAGCTCCCCACCGCCTCATCCCAGCCGGCCGGGCCCGCGCCCACCCCCTAGATACGGGTGATGTCCACGTGGCCGTGGAGGGCGGTCAGGGCGAGGGCCAGGAAGAAGTCGCCCCAGACGAGTTCGTGGCGGACCGCCAGTCCCTTCGCCGCGTCGTAGCAGCCGTCCAGCAGCATGCCGGGCGGGCGGGTGCCTCCCCGGGGGGTGAGTTGATCGCGGCTCAGGTGGTTGAGGACCTCCGCGGCGCGGAGCGCGTACTGCTCCGCGCGGGGGCCCGGCGTCCGGGCCAGTTTCAGCAGGGCCACCGCCGTGATCGCGGCGGCCGAGGTGTCGGGGGGACCGTCCGGGCAGGCGGTGTCGGCGGGCGGGACCGGCCGTCCGGTCAGCACCCGGCCCCGCGTGATCAGCAGGGTGGCCGCCTCGGAGAGGCGGGCGAACTCCCCCGCGCCGAAGTCCGGTTGGAGCATGGCGTCGGCGACCGCCAGGAGCAGCCAGGCCCGGCCCCGGCTCCAGCCCGGCGGCGGGTCCTCGCAGGGCCGCCAGCCGCCGGTGGCCGCATCGTGGATCAGGGCGGGCCGGAACCACGGGGCGCCGGACCCGTCGAGACAGAGGTCCAGGTGCCGGTGGAGATGGGCGGCCGCCGCTGCCGCCCCGCCGGGCCCGGCGCCCGCAAGGAGCGGCACGGTGCCGGGGACGGCGTCCACGCGGGCGAGCAGGCGGGGGCCGCCCAGGGCGTCGCCCCAGGGCAGGATCCCCAGCTCCGGGTCCCAGGCCGACAGGCAGGTCCGGGCCGCCCGGGCCCGGAGCGCCGCGGCTGCGGCGTCGTCACCGGCCGCAGCGGTCCCGTACCAGAGGATGAGACCGCGCGTGGCGGTGTCGGCCGCGGTCCACGGTGCGAGCCGGGCCGTGCACGCGGCGGCGGCCCGCCGGTCGTGCTCGGCTCCGGTGTACCGCGCCCGGAGCCAGAGCAGTCCGGCCCAGAAGCCTCCGGTCCACGAGCCGCGGCCGGTCGTGGTCCACCGCCCGTCGGCGGGGTCGGCGTACAGCGGGAAGCGGGGGCCGACCTCGGCCGCGGTGACCGCCACCCGTGCCATCACCGCGGCCAGCGCCCGGCCCGTCGCCCCGCTCACCCCGCCCGCTCCGTGCCCCGCCGCCGGTCGCGTACCGCCCAGAGGAACGCGAAGGCGGCGGCCACGGCGAACTCCGCCGCCACCAGCAGCCACCCCCGCCCGTACCGCCCGCTCTGCGCGAGCAGGCCGAACAGCGGTGGCCCCAGGGCGAATCCGGCGAAGAACCCGGCCGCGACCAGCGCGGAGTCCTGACCGGCCCGGCCGGGGGCGGCCCGCTGGAGGACCAGCACCATCGAGACGGCGTTGCCGGAGACGGCGAACACCCCGACGGCGACCGCGCCGACCCACACCAGCGGGCCCGCCACGAGGGCGGCTCCCAGCAGGGCGGCCGCGCCCAGCGCACCGCAGGCGAGCCATCCGGGGAGCCATTCGGCACACCCCGGACGGGCCGCCTTGGACCAGCCCACGCGGCCGGCGATCCCGGCCACTCCCAGTACGGCGACCAGGGCGCCCGCCGCCGTCGGTCCCATGCCGAGGCGCTGCGCGCCGAAGAGGGCGAGGTAGGTGTTGACGGAGGCGATGCCCGCGCCGAGGAACAGCGAGAAGGCGGCCAGCCAGGCCACCATCCCGCGCGAGACGAGTTCCGTACGGGGACCGGCCGGTGGAGCCGGAGGGTCCGCCGGGAGGACCCTCAGCGCCCACAGGCCCGTGAGCAGGGCCGCCGCGGCGCCCGCCCACACCGCGCCCCGCCAGCCGATACCGCCCGCCAGGGCCGCCAGCGGCGCTCCGGCCGCGAAGGCGCCGAGCTGGACGCCGGACTGCTTGAGGCCCGTGACGGCGCCGCGCCGGGCGGGCGGAACGGCCCGCAGCACGGCCTTGTTGGTGGCCGGGTTGGCGAGCGCCTGCGGTACGCCGCCCAGTGCGACGGCGGCCAGCAGCAGGCCGGCGCCGGGGGCGGCGCCGATCAGGGCGAGTGCCGCGGCGGAGAGGAGGAGCAGTGCGACCAGCGAGCGCCGGGGGCCGAGCCGGTCGACGATCCGGCCCCCGGCCGGGGACAGGGCGGCGGCCGTCCCGAACCCGATCGTGGTGGTCAGCCCCAACAGGGCCGGTGAGAGGTCCAGTTCGGTCACGAGTCGCGGACCGAGCGCCCCGAGCAGGAACAGTTGCAGCATCGAGAACGCCATGGCGCTGGTGAGGAGCGCCGTCAGCCGCCGGCCCGCACCGCCGTCCTTCTCCGCCGGCGATGCCGTCGCCGTTCCCTCCGACGCCACGAAGTTCCCCCTCCCGGGACGTTGAACCGCTCGATCGACCGGGTAAGCAGTCGGATGGAAAGGCGGGCCGGTTCCCGCGTTCCGCTGTGCCCTGCACCACACGAGGCAGGCGGCCCGACTGTGACATGGTGGGGCCGCGGAAACTTGTCCGGAAGTGCGTACCCCGGTGTGCGGCTCGGGAGGCCGGTGCGAGGATGAGCCCCGCCATGGAGCCGGTCCGCTGTTTACGCGCCCTACGGGCTGCGATGTTCGCAGCCCTCTGCGTGCTGCTCGCGGCGACCGGACACATGCTCATGTCGGGTGCTCCGGTGCCCTGGTGGGCGTTGTCCTTCGGCTTCGTGGCCACCGCGGGGACGGCCTGGTCCCTCGCCGGCCGTGAGCGCGGGATCCTCGCCGTCACGGTCACCGCCGTCGCCGTACAGACGGTGCTCCACTCGGGGTTCTCGCTGGCCCAGTCCCTGGCGCAGCCGTCTGCCGAACCGGCCGTGACGGCGATGCCGGCCGGAACGGCGCGAGCGGTAGCGGCCGTCCACGCGCATCACGCCCTGCACGCGACGTCGGCCACCGCGGCCGCCCCGGCCGCCGGGCACATGGCGGGCGCCGGGCACGAGGCCCCGGCCATGCCCGTGCTGTTGATGTCACCGGCCGGGATGGTGCTCGCTCACCTGCTGGCGGCCGTGCTGTGCGGACTGTGGCTCGCCCACGGCGAGCGCGGCCTCTTCCGGGTGGTGCGCGCCGTGGCCGCACGACTGCGGGCGCCGCTGCGCCTGTTGCTCCGGCCGGTCGCGCCGGCGCACCGGCGGCGCCCGCGGGTGCGCCGACGGCGCCGGACGCGCGCACCGCGGCAGCTGTTCCTCGTCCACGCCATCACCACCCGGGGTCCGCCGACGGCGACCGCTGTCCTCTGACAGCTGGTCACCCGAGCCGCATCCGCGCACGCGACTGCTTTGCGCACGCCTCGCGCACCTCACACACCTCACATGCCTCACGTGCACCTGATGCGTCCGACGCACTCCGTGCACCGCGTGTGTCACGTGGATGCCGCGCCTCGGGCCCTCGGCCGTGCCCTCGGGCAGGCCGTGCCCCTCACCGGTCCCGCCCTCCGCGCGGCGCCGGACTCCCCTTGCACATAAGGACCTTTGGCGATGACTCCTGCCCTGACGACCACCCAGTCCTGTACCACCGGCGAGCGTCCCGCCCGGCACACCGAGGCCTCCGATGCGGCGGTGACCCGGCTGGCGCTCGCCGCCCGCGACGGCGACCGCACGAAGACGGACCGCTTCGTGCGCGCCCTCCACCGCGACGTCTGGCGCTACGTCGCCTATCTGAGCGCCGACACCCAGGCCGCCGACGACCTCACCCAGGACGTGTTCCTGCGGGCGCTCGCGAGCCTCCCCCGGTTCGAGGGACGTTCCTCCGCGCGTACCTGGCTGCTGTCCATAGCGCGGCGCACCGTCGTGGACAGCCTGCGCCACGCCGCCGCCCGGCCGAGAGTGTCGGACCGCTGCGACTGGCAGACGGCCGCCGAGCAGGCCCAGCCGTACGACGTACCGGGCTTCGAGGACGGCATCGCGCTGGCGGAACTGCTGGCCGCGATCCCGGCCGAACGGCGGGAGGCGTTCGTCCTCACGCAGTTGCTCGGCCTGCCCTACGCGGAGGCGGCCGAGGCGGTCGGATGCCCGATCGGCACGGTCCGCTCCCGCGTGGCCCGGGCGCGGACCTCCCTCGTCGCGCTGCTGACCGACACCCCCACGGCCGCGCCGGAGCCGGAGGCCCCGGCCGCGCGGGGCGAGCGGGCCCGGCGGCGCACGCGCGAGGCGGTGCTCGCGGCTTCGCCCGCCTGATCCGGGGACGGTCCCGGGGGCGCGGGCCCGTCGCGGGCCGGCGCCCCCGGGCCCGGGACGGTCCCGCCGGCCCGCACCCCCCGGGGTCAGGGCCTGGCGGCGACGGCCTCGACTTCGAACAGCACGTCCGGAGTGGCCAGGGCCGCGACGCCGATGAGGGTCTGCGTGGGCGGCTTCGAGCCCCAGCGCTCCCGCACGGCCGCGGCGATCGGCCCGAGCCTGGTCACGTCGTGGTCCACCACGTACGTCCTGAGCCCGACGACGTGGCCGAGGTCGAGCCCGTGGGCGGCGAGGGCGAGGCCGATGTTGTGGAACGTCCGCTCCACCTGCTCGGTGAACCCGGCCGAGACCACCGCGCCGTCCGGGCCCGATCCGTACTGACCGGCGATGAGCACCAGTTCCGTACCGCCGGGCACGGTGGCGGTGTGGCTGTAGCCGAACGGGACCGGATCGTGCAGACCGTCCGGATTGACGATGTCGTGTGCCATGCGGATCACCTCTCGTGTGCAAGGGGCCCTCGGACGTGTCGGCATGTCGGCTCGTCTGCCTGCCGGCCCGGCGGCCCGTCTCGTGCTGAAGCCTCGCAACGCATCACGACACCCTGTGTCGTGTATTCGGCTAGCGTTTCCGGGTGCGCGCCGATCGCCTGGTCTCCCTGGTACTGCTGCTGCGGCAGCACGGCCGGCTGTCCGCGGCCACGCTGGCCCGCGAACTGGAGGTGTCCACCCGTACCGTGCTGCGCGACATCGACGCACTGTCCGCGGCCGGCGTCCCGGTCTACGCCGAACGCGGACGGCACGGCGGTTTCACCCTCCTGCCCGGTTTCCGGACCGAGCTCACCGGGCTGAACCACGACGAGGCGCTCGCCCTGCTCGTCGCCGGATCGCGGCGCGGGGCGCAGGCGTTCGGCCTCGGCTCGGCGCTCGCTTCGGCCATGCGCAAAGTCGTCGACGCGCTGCCCGAGAGCCAGCGGGCCACCGCGGCGGGCGCGGCGCGACGCCTGCTCATCGACCCGGAGACGGACGTCCTCGCGCGTCGGACGCCCACCGAGGAACTGCCCGACACCGTGGTCACCGAGATCCGGCGGGCGGTGTTCGCCGGACACCGGCTGCGCATCCGCTACGCGGCCGTGGACCGGGCCCCCGAGTGGCGCACGGTGGATCCGGTCGGCCTGGTCACGGTGCGCGGCCAGGGCTACCTGCTGGCCGTGCGGGCCGGCGCGGACCGTACCTACCGGCTGTCCCGGGTCCTCGCGGCAGAGGAGCTCACCGAACCGGCGCGGCGGCCGGAACGGGTCGATCTGGACGAGGCCTGGCGTGAACGCAGCAGGCGGTTCCGGACCGGCGGCGAGCAGGTCACCGTGCTGGTACGGGTGGACCCTGCGCGTCGGGAGGATCTGGTGGGCAGCGCGCTGACCGTCCTCGCCGAGGAGACCGACCCGGACGGCGGGCTGCGGCTGGAAGTCGCCTTCCAGGACGCGCGGCACGCCGAGTGGGCGCTGTGGCAGCTCGCCCCGAGCGCGGAAGCCCTCGCCCCGCGGTGGTTGCGCGCGTCCCTGCACGAGCGCGCGGTGGCGACCGCCGCGTACTACGCAGAGCCGTCTCCCGAGCAGCCGCCTCCCGCATAAGCGCGACACCCGGGACGGGACACCCGGGGCGGACCCCGCGGGGCGGGACCCAGGACACCGCACGCAGGCCACCGCACGCAGGCCACCGCACGCAGGACACAGCAGGCAGAGCACGGCGCGCAGGGCGGAGCAGCACCCGGCACGAGCCGCGTCGGCCCGCATCAGGGGTGCGCGCGCAAGATATCAGCCTTTCCAGGACTCGCCGGAGTGTTTATCCGATGGTGATGTCCTCCGGTAGGCGCGTCGCCCCGGGCACTACCGTCCCGTGACACCCCCGGGAATGCGGGTGTTGCACCGCACGACGCTTGCGGAAACTCCCTGCCCCGCCACCTCCCGGCCCCACGGAGCAAGGAGGCACATTGCTGTCACTGCGGCGGAGAAGCAGCCGAGGCTGGTCGATGGCCACCCGGTACTCGATCGCGAGCGGCGTCGTCATCACCGCGCTCGCGCTCACCCTGATCGCCCTGCTGGTCCCCGTGGACAAGTTCGGCGGCCGAGCCTCGGCAGCTGTCGCGGCTCCGGCTGCGGGCGACGACGACGGCCTGGGCACGGTGAGCACGGCGTACGGTCCGCTGACGCCCGCGGACCGGGACTTCGTCCGCAAGGTCCGACTCGCCGGGCTGTGGGAGCTGCCCGCCGGGCGGCAGGCCCAGCAGCGCGGGACGCGCCCCGCGATCCGCACGGCCGGCGATCACCTCGTGGACGGCCACACCGAACTGGACCGTCAGGTCATCCAGGTCGGCCAGGCCCTCGGCATCGACCTGCCCAACCAGCCCTCCGCACAGCAGCAGGACTGGTTGGGCCAGATGAACCGCGCCAAGGGAGACGAATACGAACGACTGTTCACCCAGCTGCTGCGACGAGCGCACGGAAAGGTGTTCTCCCTGCTGGCCGGGATCCGGGCACAGACCCGCAACTCCATGGTGCGAGCCCTCGCCACGTCCGCCAACGCCACGGTGCTGGACCACATCACGGTCCTCGAGGACACCGGGCTGGTCGACTTCGACGGGCTCTCCGACAATGTCCCACCGACGAAGTGAAGTGATCGCATGAGTCAAAAGGGCCACAAGCGCCCCCGATTGTCGACCAAGCTCGTGGGAGTGGTCTCCGCGCTCGTGCTGGGCGGCGGCGGCGTCGCCGTCATCGCCGGCAACGCCTCCGCAGGCCAGGACGACAACCGCAAGGGCCAGTTGATGACCACGATCGACTGCCCCGACGTGGGAGACAAGCTCACCGCGGTACCCGAGCAGGCCAAGGCCGAGGTCGACGCGAACCTGGCGAAGCTGGACGACCAGGTGGCGGACGCCTACCGGCGGCTCGCCGCCGGCGAGGCCCAGGGCAATGCCCTCCTCGGCGAGCTCAAGGCCAAGCGTGAGCAGACCATCAAGGGCGTGTCCGACGCGATCGACCGGGTGGCCGAGCCCCCGAAGGAGATCGCCTCGCTGGCCTCCTGCGAGATGAAGAAGGCTCCGGCCGAGGAGGACGGCGCGGCCGGCGCCGCGGCACTGCAGGCCGGGGCCGACGCCAAGTCCGCCGCGGCCGGCAGCAAGAGCGGTCCGGCGAAGAACGACTTCGTGAACATCACCAAGGTCCGTCCGAACGTCCGCAAGCCCAAGGTCCAGGGCGGCGCCTCCAACGGCACCTTCAGCGTCCAGTGCGGGCGCAACGAGAACGGCCACTTCAACCCGGACAACGTCATCGTCGCGCCCGGCGTCTCCAACGGCGCCCACCACATGCACGACTACGTGGGCAACGTGTCCACCGACGCCTTCTCCACCAACGACAGCCTCGCCAGGGCCGGCACCACGTGCAACAACGGCGACCAGTCCACCTACTACTGGCCGGTGCTGCGGCTTCGCGACGGCAAGGCCGAGCGGGACGCGAAGGCCCCCGGCGGCGGCCAGGACGGCAACGTCGGCACGATCCTGCAGCCCAAGCAGGTGACCATCGACTTCAAGGGAAGCCCCACCGGCAAGGTCACGGCCATGCCCCGCTTCCTGCGCATCATCACGGGTGACGCCAAGGCCTTCTCCAACGGCACGGCCAACGCCAACGCCTCCTGGAGCTGCACCGGCTTCGAGGACCGCCAGCTGAAGGACAAGTACCCGATCTGCCCCAAGGGCAGTGACGTGGTGCGCACCTTCACCTTCCAGAGCTGCTGGGACGGCCGGAACGCCGACAGCGCCAACCACCGCACCCACGTGGCCTTCCCGGACAACAACGGCCGCTGCAAGAACGGCTTCAAGGCCATTCCGCAGCTGGTCCAGCGCATCGTGTACGGGGTGTCGCCGGGCGCCCGCTTCGCCGTGGACAGCTTCCCCGAGCAGCTCCACAAGCCGGTGACCGACCACGGCGACTTCATCAACGTGATGTCGAACGGCCTGATGAACAAGGCCGTGAGCTGCATCAACGACGGGCGTCGCTGCCGCTGACGCTCACTGCGGGGCTCCGCCCCCTCCAGCCCCCGGGGCGGGCGCTCCCCCCATCCTCACCCCGCGCCCGCCCCGGGACCGGTGTTGGTCCGAAGCTCGCTTCGGGCCAACACCGTTTTGTGTGTCCGTCTCTCGGCCCCGTCACGGAGGGCGGGACCGCGGGCACGTACGCGCTCTCCGGTGACGGCGGGCGGTGTGCGCGGGCCGTACCGGCGTCCGGCCGGCGGCAGCGGACGGTGTGCGTGGGCGCAGCGACGCCGGGTCGGTGACGGCGGACGATGCGCATGACCACACCCACACCGGTCCGGTGACGGCGGAAGGTGAGCACGACCGCACGCACGCCGGTCCGTGGACGCCCGGCGGCGTACGGGGGCACACGAAAGCCCGGCCCGGCCCCGTGACGACGGGGCCGGGCCGGGCTGCTGCGGTTCAGAGCGGTCGGTTCAGGGGTGTGGGGTCAGGGGTGTGGGGTCGGGGGTGTGGATTCACAGGAGTGCGGGTCGAGGGGTGTGGGTTCAGGGGTGTGAGGTCAGGGGTGTGGCTCAGAGGCCGTTGACGCGGGCCATGCGGCCCACGACGACGGGGGTGAAGTCCGCCTGGATCACGCGGGCCGTCCTGCGGGTCACGCGGGAGTGCTGGCGGCGCACCTGGGCCATCAGACGGCGGCTGCGCAGGGCCATCTCCAGCTCGAACCGGGTCCGCGGGTCACGCAGGCCGGTTCCGAAGAGTTTCTCCAGCTGCCGCATGCGGTACCGCACGGTCTGCGGGTGCACGCTGAGGGCCTTCGCGGCCTCGGGGGCGCCGCCGCCCTCCAGCCAGGCGAGGAGCGTCACCTCCAGGCGCTCGCTCTGCCGCGGGGTCAGGTCCGCGAGGGGCCGCAGCCACCGGGCGGCCAGAGCGTGGGCCAGAGGTTCGTCCTGGAGCAGGAGCAGGGTCGAGAGGTGGTCGTCGACGAAGACGGCCCTTGCCTCCATACCCGGCCGACTGGGGGTCAGCCCGGCCAGGCGCAGGGCCCAGCGCAGGGAAGAGGCGGTGTCCCGGAGCGGGACCGCGTGGCCCACGGCCGCGAACCGGCCGCGCAACAGGTGCTCCAGCGGTATGCGGACATCGGCGTCCGGGCTCGGGACCAGCAGGCACGGCCGGCCGGCGAACACGCCGACGAGGGCGTCCTCCAGGACGCCCGCCAGCTGCTGCGCCTCGCCGGGCGTGGCCGGCACAATGGCCCGTACGGCCAGCGGGAGGGTCCATCCGGCCGCCTCGGCGAGCTCGGTGAGGGAGCTGTCGGACGCGACGCGGTCGTCGGTGAGGGTCCTGAACAGCTCCTGGCGGGCCCGTTCGCCCGGGCGGCTGCCGTCACCGTTCTCCTCCTCGGTCACTTCCCGGGCGCTCGCCCGGACGGGCATGCGCGCCGGCTCGCGGGTCCCGTCGCGGGACCCTGGGCGGGCCGCTTCGCGGATGTAGTCGCGCCGGCCCTCGTGCGTGATGTCGCACTCGTCCGTGTGGGTCGCCTCCTTGCTGCCGGCCGTCCTGCGGCCCGCGGTGTCGTCCTCGGTCCCGACGATTTCGACCTGGGTCTCTGCCTGGTCCTGGCACTCGTCCGGTGCTTGTTCCCGGGAGCGCTCCTGATAGCCGAGGGTGGTGAGGAGAGCCTCTTCCACGCGCTGCCGGAGCAACTCTGCATCAATGGCATCGTTGTCATCGATAAGAGCGGAAAATTCCGGAATTCCATGCAGAAGCTCCTCCACTATCTCGGCGGCCAGCGCGGGAAGTTCCCTGCGCAGGACGCGCGTCCACTCGCCTCGGGGGCGGGACCAGATGCGGTTCAGAAGTTCGCACATCGTTTTCCTCGTTCGTGCTGGGGTGAGGCTTGCCCGGGGAAGAGCGGCAAGCCCGCCGAGGTTGCCTCCCGTGCCAACAGCTTTGTCCGACATGGGAGTTGCGGCCCTCGTACTCCCTCCTGGAGAGGTCCGACCACCCACGGTCCCGGGACTTTGCCTTCTTTTTGCCGTCCGGGACGCGTAGGTGACGGGCGGGTGCGGTGGCCTGTCGCAACCTCCGCTGGAGGGGAATCTTCCGGTGTTGTTCGATGCGCCGGAGACGCGCTGCGAGAAATTATCACGTTTCGATAAATCCTGTGGAGCTGATGTGACGCTCCACGATGCTGCTGCACTCCGGCCCCAAGTTCCCTCGGCCGGCGCGGAGTTTCACAGCGCGGCCGGGCACAGACGACAACGACCCCCTGGGTGCCGAGCGCGAGGTGGAGCGCTCGGAGCCCAGGCGCACAGGAGACCTGGATGCCCTTGCCCCAGCCGCACATGCCTCGCCCGCACAGGGCGCGCCGTAAGAGCCGACACGCGGCATCGGCTCCGGCCGCAGGACGGAGGGCCGTCCGGCGGCCCTCCCTGCTGCCGACGCCCGGACGGATGAGTCCGGGTGCGCTCAGCGCCGTCGGCGCGGCCATCCTCTCCATCACCGTGGCCGCCCGCGCGGGCGCCTTCTCGCAACTCTGGGACTTCCTCGACTTCGGGGCGGGCGTCCTCTCGCTCGTCTCGCTCACCTCAACCGTCCTGTGGGGACTGATCTCCACCGACCGGCTGTTGCTGAAGTCGGGTCACCGGCTGCTGGCCCAGGGCGTGCACCGCGGCCTGGCCGTGTCCGGGCTCGGCTTCCTGGCCCTCCACATATGGGTCAAGGTCGCCGAGCAGCGGACGACCGCCTCCGCGGCGGCGGTGCCGTTCACGGATGTCGGACAGCCCGTGCTGATCGGGCTCGGCAGTCTCGCCGGGTACCTCTTCGTCGCGGTCGCGGTCTCCGGCGCGGTCCGCAGCGTGTTCGCCACCAACGGCCGGTCCCTGTGGTGGCGTGCCCTGCACTTCGCCGCCTATCCGGCGTGGGGCGCCTCACTGGTCCACGGACTGAAGGCGGGACGCGCCGCCGACCTCTACGTCACCGTGTCGTACGCCCTGTGCCTGCTCGGTGTCGCCGGCATGCTCGCGTTCCGGCTCAAGGCCAGGATGGACGAGTCGGCGTCCGGTGCCCCCGGTCCGACGAACGTTCCGCAACCGCCCGTCGTGGCGGCCGTGCCCCGGCAGCGGCGGGAGTCGCGCGCCCGGGCGGCCGGCAGCCGGGCGGCCGCCGGCCGGGAGAAATTCACCGGACCGGCCGCGCCACCCATGGACGACCAACCCGCTCTCAAGGCCGTGTACGCGGCCGACCCGGCCGGCTCCTACATGGACGCCGGCCTGGGCATGGGCACCGCCGCGGGCATGGACGGCGACCAGTTCGCCACTCGTGAGTGGCGGCTGTGAGCGGCTTCCCGCGCCCCAGCCTCGGCTGCGTGGGCGCTCCCAGACTGCTGGCCGGACTCGACCAGTCCCCCCGGCTCGACCGCGTCGCCCATCTGACCACGCACGGCCAACTGCCGCGCTACCGGCCGGACGAGCTCGTCGACCTCGCCGAGAACATCGACCTGCGCGGGCGCGGCGGGGCCGGGTTCCCCTTCGCCAGGAAGCTGCGCGCCGTCATGCGCGCGAGCGAGGGGCGCGACACGGGGACCGCGGTCGTCGTGAACGCCAGTGAGGGCGAGCCCAGTTGCCTCAAGGACAAGGCGCTGCTGCTGCACGTCCCGCACCTGGTGCTCGACGGAGCCCTGCTGGCCGCCGCCGCGGTCGGTGCCGACGACGTCGTCATCGGCGTCACCCGGCCCGACGTGGAGCAGTCGCTGCGCGCGGCCGTCGCGGAACGCGGCCCGGCGGGCCGCCAAGTGCGGGTGCAGGCCCTGCCCGAACGGTTCGTGACCGGGGAGAGCACCTCCATGGTCAACGGCCTGAACGGGGGGCCGACGCTGCCTTCGGGGCAGAAGATCCGGACCAGCGAGCGGGGTCTGGGCGGCATGCCCACCCTGTTCTCCAACACCGAGACATACGCCCAGCTCGCCGTGGCGGCACGCCTCGGCGCACTGGACTACCGGTCCGTCGGCCTGCCGTCCGAGCCCGGCACCGTGATGCTGACCATCGCCGGCTCCACGGTCGTCGAGGCACCCCTGGGGACCTCGCTGGCGTACGTGCTGGAGCTGTGCGGCCTCGACCCCGGCCAGGGTGTGCTGGTGGGCGGCTACCACGGCAAATGGCTGGATCCGGGATCCGCGCGCATCGCCGACCTGTCCCGGGGATCCCTCGCGGCCTTCGACGCGGTGCTGGGGGCGGGAGCGGTCCTGCCCCTGCCGCACGACACCTGCCCGGCCGGCGAGGTGGCGAAGGTGACCCGGTGGATGGCGGACGAGACGGCCGGTCAGTGCGGCCCCTGTTTCCGGGGACTGCCCGCACTGGCCGACGTGGTGGAGGACGCGGTCAGGGGCGGCGGCAGAAGCGCGCTGGAAACCATCGAAGCCCGGATGAAGGTGGTGCGGCGCCGCGGCGCGTGCAGCCATCCGGACGGCACCGCGGCCTTCGTGGCGTCGGCGCTCGCGGCGTTCCCGGACGAGTTCCGCGACCACGCCCTCGGCAGCGGCTGCGGCCGACGGGTGGTGGGGGCGCTGCCCCTGCCGAAGGACGAGACCCCGGAGGAACGCCTCCTGGTGGACTGGACGTTGTGCAGGGGCCACGGGCTGTGCGTGGACATCCTCCCGGACGTCGTACGGCTCGACGCGGACGGATACCCGTCCCAGGCGTCCATGCCCGTGCCCGCGCAACTGCGGCAGAAGGCGCAGCGCGCGGTGCGCCGCTGCCCCGCCCTCGCGCTGCGCATCCAGGACTGAACCAACTCCCCCGGGTTCAATGTTGGCGCGATCTGACAAATTCTCAAGGAGATCGGCATTCTCCGCCACCGGCCCCGTAGAAATTACCCAAGGCACGAGAACGCGAATCCTGACCTGAAGGAGAGATCGTGAAGAAAATGCGTCGTGGAGTATTCGCCGGGTCGGCCGTCGCGGTTTTGATGCTGACCGCCGCGTGCGGAAGCGGCGACAATTCCGCGGGAAAGAGCGATTCGGTCCAGCCGGTGGGCGACAGCAAACAGGCGGGGTCCGGCTACGACGGGTACGGGGGCGGAGCGGGCGCCGTCCCGGCGGCCGACGCCGTGAAGTCCGGCCCCGCCGGAGAGCTCAAGGTGAAGGCCACCACGGAGCTGGGAAACACGGTCACCGACAGCGCGGGATTCACGCTCTACCGCTTCGACAAGGACACGCCGAAGCCCCCGAAGTCCAACTGTGAGGGCGACTGCGCCACGGCCTGGCCGGCGGTTTCCGCGGACGACGCGTCGGCCGGGGAGGGCATCGACAAGAGCCTGCTCGGATCGGTCGAACGGGCGGACGGCACCAAGCAGCTGACCCTGGCGGGATGGCCGGTGTACCGCTACGCGAAGGACACCAAGGCGGGCGACACCCTCGGCGAGGGCGTCGGCGGGACCTGGCACGTGCTGGCGCCCGACGGCAAGCCGGCCAAGGCCGGCAACAACGCGGGCTCCGGGTCCGGCGCCGACCCGAGTGCGGGCGGCGGCGCGGGTGCCGGTGCGGGCGAGGGCGGCGGGCAGGGCAAGGCGCAGGCCGACCCGATCGGCGTCAACCGGGACACGAAGCTCGGCGCCATCCTCACGGACGCGGAGGGCCGCACGCTCTACCGGTTCGACAAGGACAGCGCCTGGCCGATGAAGACCAATTGCCTCGATGCCTGCCTGAACACGTGGAAGCCCGCCAAGGCCGTCGACAAGGAATTGGTGAAGGGAATTCCCGCCGAATTGGTGGGCACGTTCAAGCGGCCCGACGGAACCGAACAGCTGACGATCGACTGCTGGCCGCTGTACACCTTCACCGGTGACAAGGAACCGGGTGACATCAACGGACAGGGCAACAAGGGCGTCTGGTTCGCGGTCTCCGACAAGGGCAAGAAGGTGACGACCACCGGCTGAGGCCGCGGAGCCCACGCCAAGGGCTCTACGCAGCGCACAGCACCACACAGCAGAACAGCACAACACCCACGAAACGCGTGGTGCCCGGGCCCCTCCCCTCCCGGGCACCACGACCCCTTTTCCCCGATCAGCCCGTGAGGTCCCGATGCCGTCCACCGCCCGCCCCGCCCTCCGGATCCGCCCGTCACTCGCGGCCGTCGCCGCGGCGTGCGTCACCGTGCTGCTGTGCGGAGGATGCGCCGGGCATGCGGCCACGCCCGCCACCGGGGAGGCCGCCGAGCCCGCGACCTCGATCGAGGAGATCGCGACGGCCATCGGCTGTACGGCCGAAGTGAGCATGGAGGCCGACGAGTTGCGGCAGGGCGGCTGCCAGACGGACCAGGGCGCCTATCGCATGGTCACCTTCGCCGCCCAGAAGGGGCTGAGCGCCTGGCTGGACGAGGCCCGAGCCTACGGCGGGGTCTATCTGGTCGGCGACCGCTGGGTCGTCACCACCCAGTCCGCGGACGCCCTGAACGCGCTCCGCGGACGGCTGGGCGGCTCCGTGGAGACCGGCACCGCGCACGACGGCCCCTCGTCCGGGCACACGGCCCCCTCCGGGCACGCCGCGCCCTCCGGCGGGGCGGCGCCCTCCGGGAGCCCGGCACCGGCCGGGGAGACGGCACCCTCCGCGCCCGCCGGCTCCTCCGAGCACTCCGGCCACTCGGCTCCCCCTGCAGGCAGCTGAGTCGGGCGGGCTCCCCGGCGACGGCGTGTCGGCCAGTGTCCTGATATCGGCTCATTCGTGAGGAGCACACGGCACTGCCCTCCGGGATGATTCGGCCGGGGCGGCGCGTGCAACAAGGTGGACTCGTACGCGACTTCACCGAAAGGATCAGCTCCTTGCGCCTGAAACGCCTCGCACCGCTGCTCGCCGCCGGACTCGTCGCCACCACCGTGCCCCTGCTGACCTCGACGCAGGCCGCCGCGGCTCCCGCGGCCGACCATCTGCGCCAGAAGCCCGCCTGGCAGCGGTGCGACCCCGAACAGCCGGCCTCCTACGAGTGCGCCACGCTGAAGGTCCCGCTCGACTACCGGCGTCCCGACGGGCGCACGATCGACATCGCGATATCCAGGATGAAGAGCGAGAACCCCGCCAAGCGGCACGGCGTCCTGCTGCTGAACCCCGGCGGGCCCGGCGGTTCGGGACTCGACCTGCCCGTGCTGATGCACGGGCTGATGCCCAAGGACGTCCGGGACGGCTACGACCTGATCGGCTTCGACCCGCGCGGGGTCGGTGCCAGCAGCCCCATCACCTGCGGGCTGAACGATGCCGAGCAGGCCTTCGAACGCGCCTACCGCCCGGAGACCTTCCCCTCCGACGTCACGTGGGCCCGTACGGTCGCCGACAAGTGCCGCGAGAAGGCCGGTGACGTGCTGCCGCACATCACCACCCGCAACACGGCCCGCGACATGGACACGATCCGCGCGGTCCTCGGCGAGCGGAAGATGTCCTACCTGGGCTACTCGTACGGCACCTACCTGGGCGCGGTGTACTCGCAGATGTACCCGGAGCGCACCGACCGCTTCGTGCTCGACAGCGGCGTGGACCCGCAGCGGATCTGGCGCGGGATGATCCAGGTGTGGGCCACCGAGGCCGAGCCCGCCTTCGCGCGGTGGACGCAGTGGGCGGCGCAGCGGTCGGCCGAGTACGGGCTGGGCGACACCCCCAAGGCCGTTTCCGACACGTTCTGGGGGCTCGTGGAGCGCGCCGACCGGGAGCCCATCGACTTCGAGGGCATGAAGGTCGACGGAGACATGATCCGGGCCGCGCGCGCCGTGTTCTTCTACCCGGCGCAGGCCACACCGCTGGTCTCGGCCCTGAAGGCCGCCGCCGAGGGCAGGCCGCAGCCGGCGGGCACGGACCTGAAGGAGCTGAAGCTGCAGTTGCTGGGCCGGACGGCCGAGCCGCCCCCCACGGACAACAGCACGGCCGTCTTCTGGGCCGTGGCCTGCGGGGACACCGGCAGCTGGCCCCGCTACACCGAGCAGTACGAGCGGGACGCGGCCAAGGACAAGGTGAAGTACCCGCTGTACGGGGACTTCGCGTCCAACATCAAGCCGTGCGCCTTCTGGGACCGGCCGGTGGAGGCGGCCACGCCGATGCACAAGAAGGCGAACGTGCTGACGGTGCAGAACGAGTGGGACTCGCAGACCCCGCTCACCAGCGGCCAGGGCCTGCACCGTGCGCTCAAGGGCTCGCGGATGGTGCTGGCGGCCGGCGGTGAGGGCCACGGCGTGTACCTCTTCGACACCGCCTCCTGCGCCAATGCCCCGGTCAACGAGTACCTGGCCACGGGCAGGCTGCCCGCCCAGGACGTGACCTGCCAGAACCCGGCGGGGGCCACCGCCGAGGGCCGCGGAGCCGCTCCGGCCAAGCCGCTGCCCCTGCCCGGGGTTCCCGGGCGGTTCTGACCCGGCACCGGGGCTCAGCTCGTGAGGGACGCCTCCGCGGCCGCCTTGATACGGCGGCCGAAGTCGGGGGCGTCCTTGCGTGCCGCGCTCGCCGCGATGCCGACGAGGAGCTTTCCGAGGCCGTGGCCCTCCAGCGTGTTGAAGATCCGGACCCGGGTACGCCCGCCGGGCAGGGGCTCGAGGTCGTAGCCGCCCTCCGCGGTGACCAGGTTGCGGCTCTGCTCGGTCCAGCGGATCAGGTAGGGCGGGTCGAAGCCGGTGATGCGGAACTCGCGGGCCGTCTTCATCGCGGCGTCCTTGACCGTGCTGCGGAAGACGGTGCCGAGCACGGTGGGGCCGTCGGGGGTCTTGGTGATCTGCTGGACGCGCGGACTGAAGTCGGGGTCGTTGCGTCCGTCGGCGAGGTAGGCGAAGACCTGCTCGACCGGTCGGTCGATCTCGACGCTCGCCTCGAACTGTCCGGACATGTCCGCTCCTCGGTGCGACTACCCGAGCCATGTTCCCAGAGCCCCGGCGGACGCGCCCGCCGAGCGTCGGGGCAACCGGCGGCGCGTACGGGCGGGGGTCAGCCGAGCAGGGCGTAGACCGTGGAGGCGGTGGCGGCCGGCTCGTCGGCGCCCTCGGGGGTCAGGGTGATGTCGGCGAAGGCCATGCGCTTGCCGAGCTTGGTGACCCGTACGTGGACGAGCACGTCGGCGTCGACGACCGGCCGCTGGAAGCTCGTGGACTGCTGGACGGTGGTCATCGGGCCGTACCCGCCGCGCGCGGCGGAGATCGCGATGACGGTGGCGGTGTCCGCGGCGGCCATCATGGCCTGCCCGGAGAGGCCGCCGCCGTCCCGCGCGAGGCCTGCGGACCACGGCAGCCGCAGGATGGCGTGCCGCTCGCCGGTCTCCTGGACGGTGAGTCCGAGGGCGAGCACCCAGGGCGCGAAGTTGTCGGCGAGGATCTTGTCTGCGTCTGCGGGAGAGAACGTCACCGGGAGATTGTGGCGGCCCGGCCGGACCGCCACAATCCCCTTTCGGTCAGAGCTTCGCGGCGAGCTCCGTGCCCTGGCGGATGGCCCGCTTGGCGTCGAGCTCGGCCGCCACGTCGGCACCGCCGATCAGGTGGGCCTCGACGCCGGCCGCGCGCAGGGCCTCGTAGAGGTCCCGGCGCGGTTCCTGGCCGGTGCACAGGACGACCGTGTCCGCGGGTACGAGGCGCTGCTCGCCGCCGACGGTGATGTGCAGGCCCTCGTCGTCGATGCGGTCGTACGCGGCACCGGCGACGGAGACGACACCGCGGTGCTTGAGCTCGGCGCGGTGGATCCAGCCGGTGGTGGTGCCCAGGCCGGCGCCGACCTTGGTGTCCTTGCGCTGGAGCAGGTGGACCTGGCGCGGCGGCGCAGGGCGCTCGGGTGCGGTGAGCCCGCCGGGGCCGGCGTACGCGGTGTCGACGCCCCAGTGGCGGAAGTAGACGTCCGGGTCCTGGGAGGCTCCCTCACCGCTGTCGGTGAGGTATTCGGCGACGTCGAAGCCGATGCCGCCGGCGCCGACGACGGCGACGCGCTCGCCGACGGGGGCGCCGTCGCGCAGGACGTCGAGGTAGCTGACCACGTTGGCGCGGTCCACGCCCTCGATGTCGGGGGTGCGGGGGGTGACGCCGGTGGCGACGACGACCTCGTCGTAGCCCTGGAGGGTCTCCACGTCGGCGCGGGTGTCCAGCCGCACGTCGATGTCGTGGGCGGCGAGCTGGGTGCCGAAGTAGCGGATGGTCTCCTCGAACTCCTCCTTGCCCGGGATGCGGCGGGCGATGTCGAGCTGGCCGCCGATGTGGCCGGAGGTCTCGAAGAGGGTGACGGCGTGGCCGCGTTCGGCGGCGGAGACCGCGCAGGCGAGGCCGGCCGGGCCGGCGCCGACGACCGCGACGCGCTTCTTCAGCTTCGTGGGCGAGAGCACGAGCTCGGTCTCGTGGCAGGCCCGCGGGTTCACCAGGCAGCTGGTGATCTTGCCGCTGAAGGTGTGGTCGAGGCAGGCCTGGTTGCAACCGATGCAGGTGTTGATGGTCTCGGGGCGGCCGGCCGCGGCCTTGGCGACGAAGTCGGCGTCGGCCAGGAAGGGGCGGGCCAGGGAGACGAGGTCGGCACGGCCGTCGGCGAGCAGTTCCTCGGCGATCTCCGGGGTGTTGATGCGGTTGCTGGTGACGAGCGGGACGGAGACCGCGCCCATCAGCCGCTTCGTGACCCAGGTGTAGGCGCCGCGCGGTACGGAGGTGGCGATGGTGGGGATGCGGGCCTCGTGCCAGCCGATCCCGGTGTTGATGATGGTGGCGCCGGCCGCCTCGATCTCCTTGGCGAGGTGGACCACCTCCTCGAGGGTGGAGCCGCCGGGGATCAGGTCGAGCATGGAGAGGCGGTAGACGAGGATGAAGTCCTCGCCGACGGCCTCGCGGGTGCGGCGGACGATCTCCAGCGGGAAGCGGACCCGGTTCTCGTAGGCGCCGCCCCAGCGGTCGGTGCGCTTGTTCGTCGCGGCGGCGATGAACTCGTTGATCAGGTAGCCCTCCGAGCCCATGATCTCGACGCCGTCGTAGCCGGCGAGCTTGGCGAGCCGGGCGGCCCGGACGAAGTCCTCCACCGTTTGCTCGACCTCGGCGCCGGAGAGCTCGTTCGGGACGAAGGGGCTGATGGGGGCCTGGATGGCGCTGGGCGCGACCAGGTCCTTGTGGTAGGCGTAGCGGCCGAAGTGGAGGATCTGCATCGCGATCTTCCCGCCCTCGGCGTGCACGGCGTCGGTGATCACCCGGTGCTCGGCGGCCTCCTCCTCGGTGGTGAGGCGGGATCCCCCCTCGAAGGGGCGGCCGGCGTCGTTGGGGGCTATGCCGCCGGTGACGATCAGGCCGGCGCCGCCGCGGGCGCGTTCGGCGTAGAAAGCGGCGAGGCGCTCGAAGCCGCCCTGATGCTCCTCCAGGCCGGTGTGCATCGACCCCATGATCACGCGGTTCGGCAGGGTGGTGAAGCCGAGGTCCAGGGGGCTCAGCAGGTGCGGGTACCGGCTCTGGGAACTCTGCGGACTCATCGGGTGTGCCTCCTCGCACGGGGGTGATGAACCTGTTCTAGCGAGGGCGGGCCCGTTTTGCAACTAGGTGCAAAACCGGGGCGGGGGTCACCGGCCCGTGTTTCCCCGCCCCCTTGGGCCCGGCCCCCCACGCCTGTGGCGGAGTTCACGCCGTAGGCTCGGCCGGATGGCGGACCACCTCACCCCGACTCCGGACGGCGCCGGGCCGGCGTACCGTGCGGCCGGCCCCGACGGCGGGGACCCGCTGGTCCTGCTGACCGCGCCGCAGGGCACGGCAGACGACTGGGCACCGGTACGGGACGCACTGGCACGCGGACGCCGGGTCTACGCCCCGGACCTGGGCGGGCCCACCGGGGGCGACCGGCCGGCACCGCTGATGCGCGACGACCTGCTCGGCTTCCTGGACACCCCGGGGCTCGACCGGGTGGACCTGATCGGGCACTCGACGGGCGGCCTCGTGGCCCTCCTGGTCGCACAGGCCGCACCGCACCGCGTGGTCCGGCTCGTCCTGGCGGAGCTGCCTCCCGCCCTCCCCCGCGAACCACCCGCCGCGCCCGGGCGGATCACGGCCCCGACCCTGGTGGTGAACGGCGCCGTGGATGCGGCCGGCCAGGTCCCGGACGCGCGCATGCTGGCGATCCCGGCGGACGGGCGGCCGGTCCACCGGGCCGCGCCGGCGGCCTTCGCGGCGGCCGTCGAGGCCTTCCTCGACGAGGTGCCCGACAGCGAAGTCGCCGCCGCTGGCTGGCCGGGTCCGGAGTCACCCAGACCGGGGAGTCGGCGTGGTGGGACGCCGACCCCCCGGCCGGCCCCCTCACCGCCGTCGACGTCAGCGACCGGATGGGCTGGCTCGTCTTCGACGACGAGGACCTCGGCCTCGCCGGCCGGCTGCGCGTGGCACTGGGGCTGATGGACCTGCTCGGCGCCCACCCCCTGCTGGCAGGTCAGATCCCCATGGCCCACCTCGGGCCGCGGGGACCTCGACGGCGACCGGTCCGGAGCGGCGCGGTCCGGCGGGCGGCCGTCAGGCGCGGCGGAGGCGGACCGTGAGGATCTGGAAGGGGCGCAGGGTCAGGGCGACCGTGCCGTCCGCCGCAGGGGCGGCGACGGCCGTGCCCGCGAGGGGCCGCTCCAGCAGGTCGCTCTCGACGGCCTCCGCGACCGGGAAACCCGCCGTGAGGGTGGCACGGGCACGGCCGCCGCGGGACTCGTAGAGCCGGACGACCACGTCACCACTGCGGTCCTCGGCGAGTTTGACCGCCTCGACCACCACCGCGTCCTCGTCGACCGCCAGCAGCGGGGCGACCGGGCCGGCGCCGGTGAGGCTGCGCTCGGGCAGGTTCAGGGCGTGGCCCTCGCGGACCGCGTCCCCGATGCCCGCGCCGGGCGCCAGCGAGAAGCGCAGGGTGTGGGAGCCCTGGTCGGTCTCCGGGTCCGGGTAGCGCGGGGCCCTCAGCAGGGAGAGCCGTACGGTGGTGGTCTGGCCGCCGTCGGCCCGTACGTCGCGGGTCACGTCGTGCCCGTACGTGGAGTCGTTGAGCAGGGCGACCCCCCAGCCGGGCTCCTCCGCATGGATCCAGCGGTGGGCGCAGATCTCGAACTTGGCCGCCTCCCAGGAGGTGTTGGTGTGGGTGGCCCGGAACACGTGCCCGAACTGGGTCTCGGACGCGGTCCGTTCGGCCTTCACGTCCAGCGGGAAGGCCGCCTTGAGGAATTTCTCCGTCTCGTGCCAGTCGACGTCCGTGACGATGTCGACCGTCTTGGCCCCGGCCCGCAGGGTGATCTGCTGGACCGCCCTGGACCTCCCGAACGACCGGGTCACCCGGACCGTCGCCGACCGGGGCCCGCTCTCGGCGACCTCCAGAGCGTCCAGCCCGACGAGGTCGGTGACGTTGTTGCGGTAGAACTCGTCCACGTCCCAGGCGTCCCACATGTTGGGGAAGTCGGGGTGGATCTGGAGCAGGTTCGCGGCGGCCCCCGGGGCGACGGACTCGCGGCGCGCCTCCAGGTCGTAGACGGAGACGATCAGGCCGCGGCCGTCCACCTCCACCAGCAGCCGGCCGTTGGCCAGGACGTGCCCGCCCCCGTGCCGCTCCTCCACCGTGACGGGCTCCGGCGGCTGCGCCGGGCGGGCCGCACCGCCCGCCGGGACGCCGCGGCGGGCGTACGGGGCACAGTTGAAGACCAGTTCCTCGGCGCCCTCCCCCGCCAGCGCCTGCTGCGCGGCGAGGGTGATCCCCCGGAGTTCCCCGGCCACCTGCCCGTACGTCTCGCGGGCCTCGCGGTGCACCCAGGCGATGGAGGACCCCGGCAGGATGTCGTGGAACTGGTGGAGCAGCACCGTCTTCCAGATCCGCTCCAGGTCCTCGTACGGGTACGCGTACCCCGCCACCCGCACGGCGGCGGTCGCCGCCCACAGCTCGGCCTCGCGCAGCAGCGATTCGCTGCGCCGGTTGCCCTGTTTGGTCCTGGCCTGGGAGGTGTAGGTGCCGCGGTGCAGCTCCAGGTAGAGCTCGCCGGCCCAGACGGGGGCGTCCTCGTACTCGGCGCGGGCCTTCTCGAAGAAGGCGTCGGGCCGCTCGATCTCGATGCGCGGGGAGCCTTCGAGGTCGCGCTGGCGGCGGGCGCGCGCGAGGTGCTCACGGGTGGGGCCGCCGCCGCCGTCTCCCCAGCCGAAGGGAGCCAGCGAACGTGAACCACGGCCCTTCTCACGGTAGTTGCGGGCGGCATGTGCCATCTGGGCGCCGCCGAGGTCGGAGTTGTAGGTGTCCACGGGCGGGAAGTGCGTGAAGATGCGGGTGCCGTCGATGCCCTCCCACCAGAAGGTGTGGTGGGGGAAGGTGTTCACCTGCGACCAGCAGATCTTCTGGGTCAGGAACCAACGGGAGCCGGAGAGCCTGACGATCTGCGGCATGGCGGCGGTGTAGCCGAAGGAGTCGGGCAGCCAGACGTTGTGCGTGTCGATGCCGAACTCGTCGAGGAAGAACTTCTTGCCGTAGAGGAACTGGCGGGCCATCGCCTCCCCGCCGACCATGTTGGTGTCGGACTCCACCCACATGCCGCCGACCGGCACGAACTGTCCGTCCGCGACCTTCTTCTTGACCCGCTCGAAGAGCTCGGGCCGGTGGGTCTTGATCCAGTCGAGCTGCTGCGCCTGCGACATGGCGAAGACGAACTCGGGGTGGTCGTCCATGAGGTTGACCATGTTGGACGTGGTGCGGGCGACCTTGCGCACCGTCTCGCGCAGCGGCCACAGCCACGCCGAGTCGATGTGTGCGTGGCCGACCGCGCTGATGCGGTGCGCGGAGGCGTTGGCGGGGGCGGCGAGGACCCCGGCGAGGCGGGCGCGTGCGGCGGGCGCCGTGCCGGGCACGTCGGTGAGGTCGACCGAGTCCAGGGCGGCGCCGAGGGCGCGCAGGATCTCGTACCGGCGGGCGTCCTCGGTGGCGAGCTGCGTCATCAGCTCGTAGAGCACTTCGAGGTCCTGGACCAGTTCCCAGACCTCGGTCTCGAAGAGGGTGAGGTCCATCCGGGCGAGGCGGTAGAGGGGCTGGTCGCCGCTGGTGCGCGCGTCGCCCTCGTAGGTGGGGCGGTGGTCGACCAGGACGGGGTTGGAGGCGGCCTCGACGTACCATTCGATCCGCTCGCCGCCCTCGGCGCGGTCGGCCACGCGCACCCAGTCGTTGTACGGGTTGAGGGCCTTGATCTCGCCGCCGTCGGCCCGGTGGACCAGGCCCTCGCACTGGAAGCCGGGCATCATCCGGTCGAAGCCGAGGTCGAGGACGGCCTCCACGGTCCGTCCGGCCCACCCGGCGGGGACGGTTCCGGTGACCTTGAACCAGGTGGTGCCCCAGGCCGGTCCCCACGGATCGCCGGGCGCGCAGGGCTCGTAGGGCGCCGCCAGGCCCTCGGCGACGGGGACGGGCTCGCCCGGGGCGTCCCAGCGCTCGACGGTCAGCGGGAGCGGGCTGGAGTGGACGGCGGGCTTGATGCGCTCGTGGAGCACCCGGCGGAGGCGGTGTTCGGTGATGCTGCGGTCGTCATGCATGACAGCTGCTCCCGGAGGTGGTGGTCGGTCGGTACGGGGGCCTGCGGGTCGGTGCGGAGTGCCAGCGGGTCGGTACGGGGGCCTGCGGGTCGGTACGGGGGCGTGCGGGTCGGTTCGCCGGACGGTCCGGCTCAGATCTTGACGGCCCCCTCGCCCACGCCCCTGAAGAAGAAGCGCTGGAGGGCGAAGAAGAGGAGCATCATCGGCAGGAGCGCGGCCATCGCGCCGGCGGCGATGAGCCGCTGGTCGTTGACGGTGGTGGCGCCGGCCAGGGTCTTGAGGCCCAGCTGGAGGGTGTAGTGGTCGCTGTCGGTGAGGACCAGCAGCGGCCACAGGAAGTCGTCCCAGGCGCCCATGAAGCTGGTGATGCAGACGACGGCCAGGGCACCCTTGGCGGAGGGCACGAAGACCCGGGTGAAGCGGGTCCACTCGCCCGCCCCGTCGAGGACGGCGGCCTCCTCGACCTCCTTGGGCACGGCGAGGAAGGCCGCCCTCATGATCATGATGTTGAGCACGGAGACCGCTCCGGGCAGCCACACGCCGATGAGGGTGTCGACCAGGCCCATCCCGCGGACCGTGAGGAACATCGAGATCATCACGGACTCGAAGGGGAACATCAGGGTCGCGACGAGGACGGTGAAGACCACCTCGCGCCCCTTCCAGGCGGCCCGGGAGAGGGCGTACCCGCCCATCGCGGCGAACAGCATGTTCGAGGTGATCGCGAGGACCGCGACGACGAGGGTGTTGCCGACGTACTGCAGCAGCGGGAAGGACTCCGCGACCCGGACGTAGTTGTCGAGGGTGGGCTGCGTGGGCAGCACGCCGTCGTACACGTTCTCGGTGCGGCCGCGGATCGACGTCAGGAACTGCCAGACGATCGGGCCCAGCATGACCACGAGCATGAGCAGCAGCGTGCCGTACCGGGCGGCCAGGCCGAGCCGGCGGCGCGCGCGACCGGTGCGGTCGGGCCGGTCGGCACGCTCGGCGCGCTCGACCCGGTCGGCTCCGCCGGGCGGTGTCGTGCTCATCCCCCGTCCCCCTTCGTCAGGCGGCGGCCCAGCAGGCTGAACCCCAGCGTGAGGAGGAACAGCAGGATCGAGATGGCGGAGGCGTATCCGGTCTCACCGGCGAAGCCGAGGCCCACCTGGCGGATGAGGAAGGGCAGCGTGCGGGCGCCGCCGCCGGGCCCGCCGCTCTCCCCGCCGAGGATGTAGATCTCGGTGAAGACGCGCAGGGCCGAGATGGCGGAGAGGGTTCCGACCAGCAGCATCATCGGCTTCACCTGGGGGACGGTGATGCTGAAGAAGCGGCGGACGGGCCCTGCGCCGTCGATCGCGGCGGCCTCGTGGAGGGAGGCGGGGACGTTTCCGAGGGCCGCGAGGTAGAAGACCATGTAGTAGCCGAGGCCCTTCCACACGGTCACGATCATCGCGGAGACCAGCAGCATCGTGCTGTCCGTCAGGAACGGGACCGGCTCGGAGACCAGGTGGAGCCGCCGGAACACGGTGTTGACGAGGCCGTCACTGCGCAGGACCCACTGCCAGATCAGCCCGACGACCACGGCGGAGGCGATCACCGGGGTGTAGAAGGCGGAACGGAAGAAGCCGATGCCGGGGACCTTCGCCCGGACGAGGACGGCGAGGGCCAGCGGCAGGAGCACCAGGCAGGGGACGACGACCAGGAGGTAGAGCACGCTGTTGCCGGTCGCGACCCAGAAGTCGGGGTCGGCGAGGGCGCGCCGGTAGTTGTCGAGGCCGACGAAGCCGCCGCCGCGCAGGATCCGGGCGTCGGTGAAGGAGAGGATGACGGTGTTGACGAACGGCCAGAGGCTGAACAGCACCACCATCACCAGGCCGGGGGCGAGGAAGAGGTACGGGGTCCACCAGGCGCGGTGGGGCAGCCCCCTGTCGGCCTCCATGGCGCGCAGCGCCGCCCTGCGACGGCGCCCGTCCGGCGGCGCGGGCGGGTGCGCGGACGGGCGGGCGGTGGCGGCGGGCCGGCCTGCGCCGACGGCGGTCATCCGCGGGCCGCGTCGGCGAGGAGCCTGTTCGCCGCTTCCTCGGCCTTCTTCACCGCCGTCCGGGCGTCCTGCTCGCCCTTGATGGCCTTCTGGACCTCGCGTACGACGGTGTCCCCGACCTGGTTGGTCCACTGCACCGGGGTGTTGGCGTCGAGGGCGGCGGTCTTCAGCTGGTCGGCGCCGACCGCACGGGCGAGTGTCTCGGCGTCGCTGCCGTCACCCCTGTCGGAGAAGAAGGGGTCCGCGAGGCCGCGGGCGTTGGAGGGGTAGATGGTGGCCTTCCTGGAGAACTCCACCTGGTTGGGGCCGTTGGTGACCCATTTCGCGAACGCGGCGGCCGCGTCCAGGTGCTTGGTGTCCTTCCTGATGCCGAGCGACTGGGCGTAGATGCCGATGTGCCCGAGCCGGCCGGTGACGGCTCCCGCCACGCGGGTCTTGGCGTAGACCTGCGGGGCGTTCTGCTTGATGTCCTTGACGAATCCCGGGGAGCCGGGGCCGAAGACCAGTTTGCCGCCGCCGTAGAGCTGGTTGATGTCGTCGGACTTCAGCAGGGACTCCTTGGGCATGGCGCCCTTGTCGTACAGGTCCTTCATGCGTTCCACCCATTCGACGGCCTTGTCCGTGTCGAAGGTGAACCGGTCCTTCCCGGCGTTGAGGACGGGGACGCCCATCTTCTGCCAGTCACCGGGCAGCCGCCCCTTGGGGTCGGCCATGAAGGCCGCGTACTGGCCGCCGGACCTGGCGGCGATCTGCTCGGCGTAGTCGAAGAACTGCTCCACGCTGGTGGGCGGAGCGGCCGGGTCCAGGCCGGACCTTTCGAAGAGCTCCCTGTTGTAGGTGAGGATCTCCGGGGTCACGTACCAGGGGTAGGCGTAGACGCTGTCACCCTTGCCGGGCAGCTTGAACTGCTCCCAGGCGCCGGGTACGTACTCCCCGGCCGAGTCCCCGTCGAGCTTCGCGACGTCGGCGAGCATGCCCCGGTCGCCGAGGAGCTGGAAGGAGTCGGTGGAGAGGTTGACCACGTCCGGGAGGGCACCTGCCTGGGCGTCGGCGACCAGCTTCTCGTTGTAGCCGTCGCCCGGCACGTCCTCCCAGTGGACCTTCACCTCGGGGTGTTCCTTCTCGAAGGCGTCGATGACGGCCTGTACGTAACCGGTGAAGACGGGCTTCAGCTGCAGGGTCCGGAAGGTGATCTCGCCGGCCACCCTGCCCGTTCTCTCCGCCTCCTCGGCGTCCCCGGCACCGGCGCCGCCGAGACCGCACGCGGCGGCCGCCAGGAGGGCGCCGGACACCAGCACGACAAGGGCCTTACGGGTCGCCTTCGAACGGGTCATCGTCGCCGCCTCCACAGAAGTCCGGCCTCGTCGCCGGAGGCGGTGCCCACCGTTACGGGAAAGCAAGTCCGCGTCAATGACGCCGATTCGGAGCTGGCCGATGACGGATGGGTGCCGAATCGCACGGCAACGCCCGGGAAATACCAACGGGCCTCGACCCCACGCCGCCGACCTTGACTGATGCGCTTTAGTACAAAGCTTTCCCCCGTCGCCACCGAGGCGACGACCGCGCGGCACGCACGTCGATGTTGACTCCTTGTCGCCCCTTTCCCCGGAGCGGCACTAATGCGCTTTACCTCCACCCCGACGGAACATCCTTTCCGGCCCGGTCCGGGGGGCGACTTGTACGACCGCCGTTCGACCGTCTACGTTCGGCTTCGAACGGCGTGTAGCTCAGCAGCCAGAGCACCGACCTGCACAGTCGGAGGGCGCAGGGGCAGAACCTGCCACGCCGGCCATGAACGAGAACAACGGACAGCACCCGCCCGCCGTCGGGCTCCCCTCCGCGGGCCTCTCCAGCGCGGAGCTCTTCGCCCACTTCCTCACCGACGACGGCCTCGCCCGGCTGGAGTCGCTGCTGGACAGCGGGCGGTACGAGATCCGTGCGCCGGAGCATGCCGCGCTGCTGTGCGTCGCGTGGCTACGGCGTGCGGGGGCGGGCGACGCCGCGGCCGCGCTCGTCGAGGAACTGCGGCCCTTCGCCTCCGAGGTGCGGTTCGCGCCGTATCCCGCCGAGCGGCCCGTCCCCGCTCCCGACGCCGTGCACCGGCTGACCGTCGGCGAGGCGGCCGCTGCGCTCGCGCGCCGCGGGCCGCGTCCCGCCGTCGAGGCGCAGCGCGAGGCGCTCACCGTCTGGCGGCCCTTCGAGGACGCACTGCTCGGCCACTGGCTGCGCGTCGAGACCGATCCGGCCTCCGTGACCCGGGAGGAGGGCGCGGCACTCCTCGTGCGGTACCGGGAGCTGGCGGCGGCGCACACCCGTTGCACCGGGCACCTGAACCCGAAGTCGAACGCGGCGGTGCTGCGCCTGGGGCTCGAGGAGACCGTGGCCGGACGTGACCTGTCGCCCGGCCTCGCCGGCCGGGTGCGCCACGCCGTCGCCTCGATGGTCGCCAAACGCGGCCGGCCGGGATCTGCCCGGCACACCCGGCTGCGGCGGGAACAGGCCCGGCAGGCGGCCCTGCCCGCACACCACGAACTGGCCGCGCTCGCCCTGCACCGGCTCGCCCCTCTGGACGTGAGCCGGGGGACGACGGATGCGGAAGCCCTGACCGGTCCGGTGACCGCCGAGGAGGCGAAGCACACCGGCCTGCCCGCCGGCACGGCCGTCCCCGCCTCGATCCGCGCCACGGTGGCGGCGACGTCCAGCGCGCCGCTGGAGACCCTGCTGGAGCGCGGGACGGTTCCCTCCGCCGAGGTACTGGCCGAGCTCGCGGCCCGGCTGATCCCCGGGCACACCGCACGCGGATACGCCGACGAGTCCCTCCGTCGGCTGATGGCGGCCCTCTTCGGCGCCCCCTCGCACCGCTACCCGCTGTGGTGGAGCCGGGAACACCATGCTCGGATCAACGGGTCGCCATGGGTCCGCGCGGTCGCTCCGTGGGGGGACGACCCGGTGGAGCAGGCCCGTTGGACCCTGCGGATGCTCGCCGAGGTCTGTGTGCGGGCCTTTCCCGGCTCGGGGCCGTCCAACCTGCTCGTACGGGTACTCGCCGAGCTCGTCCGGCAGGCCGAGCTGCCCGTACGGCTCGCGGCGGAGCCGTTCGCCGACGCGTACAGCGGGATGGCCACGCCCGAGCTGCTCTCGGCCGCCCAGGCCGCCGCCGAGTTGCTGCACGGCACGGTGTACGAGCGCTATCACGGCATCGACTACGCGGCCGTGCGGGAACTGGTCGTGGCCGGTGACCGGCACGGCTTCTCCCGGTTGTGCGCCGCGCGCGCCGGGCAGCCGGGGCTGTCGCCGGCCACCGACCCGGCGGTCATGGAGCAGGCCCGCGTTCTCACCGCGTCCCCTCTCGCCACGCTGGTCCGGGACGTGGGCATCTCCCCGCGGGCCGGCTGGGACGACCTGGCCCGGGGCGCCTTCAGCGCTGCGGCACGCAGGGGCGCGACGGACCGGGGCGTCGCGACCGCCTGGCGGCAGCTGGTGTTCCACCTCTCGCTGTGCGCCGCGGACGAGCAGGCCCGGGTACTGGCCTGGATCGACGACCGGGCCGCCCGGCTGCCGGCCCGCGCCGCCGAAAGGGTCGCCGGGCCGCTCGCCCGTCTCCGCCTCGCCGTCCCGTAGCAGTCAGCGCGAGGTCGTCCGGGGAGCGCAGCGCATGTTGATGTAGCAGCAGGGGGTGCCGTCGACGAGGGCGGCGAAGACGACCGGGGTCCAGGCCTCGCCGAAGGCCGTGCCCGCCGCGCCGGCCGCAGCGAAGACCGTCGCGCTGAGCGGGGTGAGGTCGCTCTCCAGGGGCGGTGAGAAGTCCCCCATGCCGTCGGCGAACTCGTAGCGCAGGTGCGGGGTGCCGTCGGGGGCGCTGACCGTGATGACGACTCCCTCGCGGCGGTAGGTCCCGAGCAGCGGGGTCATGTCGACGGCCGGCGGGTGTACGGGCGGCGCGAAGGGCGGGGGCATGCGGACCTCGGCGAGGTCCGCGAGGAGCTCACGGAACAGGTCGGCGTACAGGTGGCGGGCTCCTCCGCCGTTGGTGAGGAGGACGACGACGACGTCGGCGCCGGGAACGACCCGCAGGAAGCCGTACTGGCCGAGGGCGGCGCCGTCGTGGCCGTACCCGGGGACGCCGTTCCAGTCGTAGAGGGACCAGCCCAGCCCCCAGCCGTCCGCGCTCACCGTCCACCTGTCGGGGAGGTCGACCTCCCAGCGCTGCATCGCCGCGACGGCGCGGGCGCCCAGGACCTGGGTGCCGTCCGCGGTGGCGCCGCCGTCCAGGTGCATCTTGGCCAGGCGCAGCACGTCGGCGGCGCTGGCCAGGACGCGCCCGTACGGTCCTGCCGAACGGGGCAGCATGTCCCAGGCCGGCGCCGGTTCGGGGTCGGGCCCGTCGCCCGGTACGTGGCCCATCGCCGTACGGAAGGCCAGCGCCTCCTCGGGCAGGGTCATGGTGTGGGTCAGGCCCAGGGGGGCGACGATCCGCTCCTTCAGCACCTGGTCCCAGGTCCGTCCGGTGACGACCTCGACGATGCGGCCGAGGATGGCGTAGCCGACGTTGCTGTAGGAGACGGCCGTGCCGGGCGGGCAGTCGAGCGCCACGTTCCGGGCCGCCCGGACGTAGGCGGCCAGGCAGTCGTCGCCGCGCCCGCTGTCGTGGGTGAAGTCACCGGTGAGACCGCTGGTGTGGCTGAGGAGCCGGCGTACGGTGATCTCCTTGTCCGCACCGCGGGCGCCACCGGCCGGGGAGAACTCGGGGAGTAGCGCGGCAACGGGCGTGTCCAGGTCCAGCCGGCCGCTGTCGACGAGCTGCATGACCAGCGTGGCCGTGTAGACCTTGGCTATGGAGCCCAGTTGGAACACCGAGTCCGTGGTGGCCTCCACCCCTGTTCCGCGGTGCAGCAGGCCGCTGGCGAGCTCGTGGATCCGCCCGTCGGCGAAGACCGCGAGGACGGCGCCGGGAACGTGGTGGGCGGCGCGCAACGCGTCGAGGCGGCTCTGCCAGTGGGCAGGGGAGAACGTCACGTCGGATCCTTCGACTTTGGTGGTCTCGTACGGATCACGGCACGTGAGCGCAGGCGGTCGCCGATCCGCATACCCGTGATCGCCGCCACCGTAGGCCGGTGCCGAGGACGTCCATAAGGGCCTTCACGCGTCAGCGAGGGAACCGTCGGCGCCACCAGGGGAACGGTGGCGCGCCGGGAGGGCGCGGTGCATGCCGCGGAGGGGCGTCCGGGCGCCAAGCCGCTCCCGGCGCGGGGAGGTTCACCCGACCGGCTGGTAACGTCACTCGTTCTATGCAGCCTCCCCACGCCCACGGCACCGTCTCCGTGCACCTCGCGCGGTTCATCGTCGACGCCCTGCGCCGGTCGGGCGGGGACATGGGCCGGTTCGCCCGGTTCCACGACCTCGGCCCCGAGGTACTGGGCAACGACCTGGCCCGGGTCTCCACCCCGTCGGCGCTGGCCGTGTGGGAGGAGCTGACGCTCACCGAGCCGGGCACCGCGGTCGGCGCGCTGCTCACCGCCGAGGCGCCGATCGGCACGTTCGGCCTGTGGGACTACCTGATCACCAGCGGCCCCAGCCTCCGGGATTCCCTGAAGCAGGTGGTGGAGTACAGCGCCGTCATCGGCGACCCGGCCAACGAGAAGCTGCTCGTCGAGGAGGACGGACGCAGCCTCACCGTCCGGCACGCGACCGGGAGTTGGGGGCCGGACGTGGTGGAGGCGATCGACTGGTTCGCGCTGGCGATGTTCCTGACCCGGGCGCGTGCCGCCACCGCGCGTCCCCTCGTCCCGCTGCGCATCTCCGTGACGCACGGCGCGCCCGGCGGGTACCGGCGGCTGGCGGAGTTCTTCGGCACCACCCGCGTCGACTTCGAGGCGCCGTACAACTCGATCACCTTCCACGACGACGACGTCCGGGCGCCATTGCCCAAGGCACAGCCGGGGCTGGACCTCCTGCTGGCGCACCAGGCCCGGCTGACGCTGGCGGCCGCCCAGCCGGTGATGCTCTGGCAGGACAGCTTCCGGATGGTCCTCACCGGCGCCTTCCGGGAGGACACCGTGAACCTGGAGCACGTGGCGGGACGGCTGGCGATGAGCCCGCGCACCCTGCAACGACGCCTGCGGGAACTCGGCACGACCTGGCGCGAGGAGGTCGAGTCCGTGCGCCAGGAGCGGACCATGGAACTGCTGCGCACCACCGATCTGCCGCTCCAGGTGATCGCCGCCCGGGTCGGCTACAGCGACATGCGCGCGCTGCGCCGGGCGGTGCGGCGCTGGGACGGGCGGGCACCCCGCGACATCCGGACCGCGGCCGGCGACATCCGGACCGCGGCCGGGCTCGGGACGCCTGCCGCCCCGGGCGGCTGACGCCACCCGCGGCCCGCGCCCCGGCTGCCGAAACGGCTACTTCATGGGGTACTTGGTCTTCTCCGCGAGCTTGCCGTCCTTGAAGCAGAAGCGCAGCACCGTCTCCGTGCCCAGGTCGGTGTCGTCGGTGGAGATGTACCAGGCGCAGGTGCTGCCTTCGGGCTCGACCGGTCCGCCCTCCTTCAGGGCGCTCTTGACGAAGCTCTCACCCGACGGGAGCTTCGCGCGGACGTCGCTCTCCGCGTCGCCGGTCTTCACGCCCTCGTAGACCGCGGGGTCGAGCAGGGTCTTGTCCGCCATGTCGACGATCTTCCCCATGCCGAAGATCACCGCGGCGACGACGCCTATGCCCAGCACCAGCGCCACGCCGCAGCCGATCAGACAACCCTTGCGCTGAGCCACGCCCGTTCCTCCAAGTCGGTTCGCGTCCGGCGGTGTTCGCCTGGACGTTCACACCCTCGCAGGGCACGGGGGTCGCGGGCTGTCCTCGAAAGTCGTCACCCGCCGCAACGATCGTCGTTCGGGGTCGGCCCGGTGTTCCGCGTACGCCCGGTCGGCCGAGCAGGGGGCGGTGGCGGCCGAGGAGGCGGACCTGACGGTGGTCGGGACCCGCGGGTACGGCGGCTTCGAGGGCGCGTTGCCGGGGTCGGTGAGCGGGCCGGTCGCGCGGTTACTCCGCCGGCACGGTGGTGATCGCCCGCGAGAGCGACGTCGCGGACGAGGCTGAGGGCGCCAGCGGGAACGGCGCCTGACGCCCGGCGCCCGGCGCCCGGCGTCCGGCGGCCGGCGTCCGGCGTCCGGCGGCCGGCGTCCGGCGTCCGGCGTCCGGCGGCCTCAGGCCGTCGGCTCCGTCAGGTCACGGGGGTCCGTGTTGGCCCCGCACAGGACGACGGCGACGCGCTCCCCCATCGGTTCCGCGGCTTCGCGCAGGGCCGCCAGGGCGGTGGCCGCTCCCGCCTCGACCACGATCCGGTGCTCCTCCCAGACAGCACGGCGCGCCGCGGTGATCGCCTCGTCGGGGACGAGGACCGAGGTCACGTTCTTCTCCTGCGCGGCCGCCAGCGCGTCGGCCGAGACCCGGGTGGCCCCCAGGGAGTCGGCGGCCACCGAGTCCACGCTCACGTCGACGGGCCGGCCCGCCTCCAGGGCCGCGTTCAGGGCCCGGCAGTTCTCCGGTTCGACCGCGACGACCCGTACGCCGTGTTCGCGCGCGGCGGTGGCCACTCCCGCGAACAGGCCGCCGCCACCCACCGCGAGGATCACGGTGTCCAGCCCGGGCAGGCGGTCGCGGATCTCGTCGAGCAGGGTCCCGGCGCCGGCCGCGATGAGCGGATGGTCGTACGCGTGGCTGCTCAGCGCCCCGCTCTCGGCGGCGAACTCACGGCAGGCGGCGAGCGCTTCGGCGTACCGGTCGCCGACGAGCCGGACGTCGGCCCCGTAGCCGCGCAGCCGTTCCACCTTCACGCGCGGGGCGTTGGCGGGCAGGAAGACCGTCGCGGGCACGGACAGTGCGCGGGCGGCCCAGGCGCAGGCGAGCCCGGCGTTGCCGCCGGAGGCGATGGTGACGCCCGCGGCCGGAAGGGCGTCGGCCTCGTGGTGGGCGGCGAGGAAGTTGCGGGCGCCGCGCGCCTTGAAGGTGCCGGTGTGCTGGAGGTATTCCAGCGCGTACCAGACGCCGTCGGCGGCGGGCGCCACCGTGACGGGCCGTACGCCCCCGGCGATCCGCGCGGCGGCGGCGCGCACGGCGGCGTAGTCGAGCTGCTGCGCCGGGTGCGGGCGCTGCGCACGCTGCGGGTGCGTCGGGTACGGCGGGTGCTGCATGGTCGGTCTCCCCATCAGGTGGCGGGCCGGGCGGCCTCGATCAGGTGGCGGGCCGGGCGGCCTCGATCAGCTGGCGCAGGGCGCCGTGGTACACCTCGTGGTCCGTCAGCACCGGCAGTACGTCGGGCATGCCGCCGGACAGCACGGGGAACTCCTCGGGATCCAGCGCGGCCAGGGCGGCGCGCGAGGCGGCAGTGGCACTGGCCGGATCCCGGTGGTCCACGAAGGCCGCGCAGCCCAGGGTGAGCAGGTACATGCGGCGGTACGCGGCGATCGCCTCGGCGACGGTCATTCCCGCGGCCACACTGTCGGCGAGGGCCGGCTCGACCAGCCGGGCCAGCAGCTGCCGGCCGAGCCAGGGCCGGCCGCCGCGCAGCACGAGCAGCCCCGGGTGGGCGGTGAGCAGCCGGTACAGCGCACGGAACCGCTGCTCGGTTGCCGCGGCCCAGTCGGTGCCGGTGGGGATCTCGGGGAGCTGCGCGGCCAGGTGCTCGGTGCACAGGTCGAGGAGTCCGGCGAGGTCCACGCAGCGGCGCTGGACGGTGGCGTGCGAGACGTCGAGCCGGTCGGCGAGGGTGCGGAAGCTCAGGCTCTGCGGCCCCTCCTCATCGAGGATCCGCAGGGCGGCGACGGCGATGGCCCCCGGGGTGGCGCGGTCCAGGGCCTCTGATCTCCTCGGCATGAGATACATCGTATCATACGGCGTATCTTCTCTTTCGTGTGACAGCAGTTGCAGCCATATTGCTGGTCATCGGCCGACAACCAGCGACTTGCGTTGACACTGAGTAGTCACCTCGCTGCACTGGGCGCACGACTGTCCCCACGTCAAGGAGACCCCGTGCCGCCTCGCCTGCGCGCAACGCTCCCCTGTCTGACCGCGGCCGCCCTGTTCGCCCTCGCGCTCTCCCCCGCCCCGGTGGCGGCCGAGCCCCGGGCGACCTCGGACACCCCGCTCGCGCTCACCCCTCCGATGGGCTGGAACAACTGGGCGCACTACATGTGCGACATCGACGAGGCCAAGGTGGTCGCCAACGCCGACGCGCTCGTCTCGACGGGGCTCGCCGCCAAGGGCTACGACACGGTGACCGTCGACGACTGCTGGATGACCAGGAGCCGGGACGCGCAGGGCAATCTGGTGGTCGACACCGCGAAGTTCCCGCACGGCATGGCCTGGCTGGGGGAGTACCTGCACGCCAAGGGCCTGAAGTTCGGCATCTACCAGGACGCCGGCTCCCTCACCTGCGAGAAGTACCCCGGCAGCGGCGCCCCCCAGGGCGGCGGCGCCGACCACTACGCCCGGGACGCACGGCAGTTCGCCTCCTGGAAGGTGGACTACGTCAAGATGGACGGCTGCAACCTGTGGGTGCCGGAGGGCCGCACCAAGGAGCAGGCCTACCGGGACGCCTACAACGCCGTCGCGAAGGCCCTGCGCGAGAGCGGCCGGGACATGGTCCTGTCGGCCTCCGCACCCGCCTACTTCCAGCAGGGCGAGTGGGGCGGCTCCGACTGGCACAAGGTGCTCGGCTGGGTCGGCGAGACCGGCCAGCTGTGGCGCGAGGGCAAGGACATCAAGGTCTACAACCCGGCCGCGCCCGCCACTTCGCGGTGGAGTTCGGTGCTGGGCAACTACGGCTACAACCGCTGGCTCGGGCGGTACGCGGGCCCCGGCAACTGGAACGACCCCGACTTCCTCCTCGCCGGCGCCCCCGGCCTCACGGCCGCCGAGAGCCGCAGCCAGGTGGCCCTCTGGGCCATGATGGCGGCCCCCTTCATCCTGTCCTCCGACGTCTCGAAGCTGACCCCGGCGGGACTCGCCGCCCTCGGCAACACCCGGATGATCGCGCTGGACCAGGATCCGATGGGCCGTCAGGGCGCCGTGGTCTCCTCCAACGCCACCTTCGAGATCCTGGTCCGCCCCCTCGCGAACGGCGACCGGGCGGTGGCCGTCCTCAACCGCTCGGCGAACACCCGCGACATCAGGGTCCCGCTCGACGAGATCGGCCTGAACGCGTGCACGGCCGACGCCCAGGACCTGTGGAGCGGTGCGCGCTCCGAGGTCTCCGACGCGCTGACCGGCAAGCTGGCCGGCCACGACACCGCCGTGTGGCGGCTGAGCCCGCGCGGCTGCGCCGAGGCCGTGCCGACCGGGCAGATCGTCGGTGACGGCGCCCGGTGCGCGGACGGCGCGAACACCAGCGGGGTCGGCGCCGTCGTGATGGCCGCCTGCACCGGAGCCCCCGACCAGCGGTGGTTCCTCGGCGACGACTCCCGCCTGCGGCTCGCCGGCGAATGCCTCTCGGCGGGCGAGGACGGCCTCGTCGAACTGGCCGACTGTGCGCCGCGACGCAGCGAGCAGCCCGGCCAGAGCTGGTCCCACCGCCGGGACGGCGCCCTCGTCGAGGAGGTCAGCGGCCTCTGCCTGACCGCACCCGCCGCGGCCGCCACCCCCGACGCCCCGGCGGAGCGGCTCCGGCTGAGCCCGTGCGGCGACCACCGGGTCGACCAGGCCTGGTCCCTGCCGGTCTGAGGCCGGAGTGAACGGATGAGGAACCCGACCCCGATGCCACGCCGCGGGCGCCGCCTGCCCGCCACCCGCCCGGCCGCCCTCGCCGCGCTGCTGGCCGTGATCTGCGCGGGGCCCGCCCCCGGGGCCACCGCCCCGGGCGCGGGCCCGCCCGCACCCGCCGCCGTACGGCCCCTGGAAGGGACGTCCGCGGACAGCCGCGCCCCCCGCGCCGCCGCGACCTTCGACACCGCACCCGCGCGGGCCGCCCTGCAACGGCTGCTCCCGCGGCACGCCGGGCAGTTCACCCTGGTGCCCGACCCGGCCGCGGGGGCCGACACCTTCACGGTGTCCGGGACCTCCGGCGCGATCACCGTGCGCGGCAGCACCGGAGCCACCCTGCTCACGGGCGTCGGCTGGTACCTCCAGCACGTCGCCGGGGCCGACATCGGCTGGCCCGGTGACAGCATCGGCATGCTGCCCGCCCGGCTGCCGGCCGTACCGGCACCGGTCACGCGCAGCGCGCAGGTCCCGCACCGGTATGCGCTGAACGACACCGACGACGGGTACTCGGGCCCCTACCGCACCTTCGAGGAGCACCAGCGGCAGATCGACCTGCTCGCCCTGCACGGCATCAACGAGGTGTTCGTGCAGGTCGGGGCGGAGTACCCGTACTACCGGGCGCTCCAGCGGTTCGGCTACTCCGCCGAGGAGCTGCGGCAGTGGGTCCCCGGCCCCGGTCACCAGAGCTGGTGGCTGCTGCAGAACCTCAGCGGCTTCGGCGGCCCGGTGTCCGAACGGCTGATGCGCGAACGCGCCGAGCTGGGCGGACGGATCGCCGACCAGTTGCGCGGGCTCGGCATGACGCCGGTGCTGCCCGGCTATTTCGGCACCGTGCCGCCCGGCTTCGCCACCCGCAACGCGGGGGCGGCCACGGTCGCGCAGGGCGACTGGGCGGGCTTCGACCGCCCCGACTGGCTGGATCCCGCCTCGCCGGTCTTCGCGAAGCTGGCCGCCGCCTACTACGCGGAGCAGCGCGCGGTGTTCGGGGACAGCACGATGTACCGGATGAGCCCGCTGCACGAGGGCGGGCAGACCGGCACCGTCGACGTCGGCGCGGCGGCGGGCGCCATCCAGGACGCCCTGCACTCCGCCCACCCCGGCGCGCTGTGGGCCGTACTGGGCTGGCAGGACGACCCGACCGCGGAGCTGCTGGCCGGCGTGGACACCTCGAAGCTGCTGATCCTGGACGGACTGTCCGACCGGTACAACCGGCTGGACCGCGAAGCCCGCTGGGGCGGCACCCCGTACGCGATGGGCACCATCTACAACTTCGGCGGACACACGACGATCGGCGCGAACACCTCGGTGTGGCTCGAACGCTTCGGCCCCTGGCGCGCCAAGGGCAACAGCGCGCTTGCGGGCATCGCCTACCTGCCGGAGGCCACCGGGACCAACCCGGCGGCGTTCGACCTCTTCACCGACCTCGCCTGGGATCCCGGGCCGATCGACCAGCGCGCGTGGTTCGCCGGTTTCGCGGCCCGCCGCTACGGCCGGCCCGACGCCGCGGCGGCCGCGGCCTGGGAGGAACTCCGCAAGGGGCCGTACAGCACCTCCTCGGGGCTGTGGTCGGAGTCCCAGGACAGCCTGTTCAGTGCCCGGCCCAGCCTGTCCGCGGTGGGGGCCGCGTACTGGAGCCCCAAGTCCATGCGCTATTCAGCCGGTTCGGTGCGCCGGGCCCTGGACCACCTCCTGGAGGTGGATCCGGCGCTGCGCGGCTCCAGCGCCTACCGCTTCGACCTGGTGGACACGGCCCGGCAGGCCCTCGCCAACCACTCGCGGGTACTCCTGCCGAAGATCAAGGCGGCCTACGAGGCGAAGGACCTGACCCGGTTCCGCGCGCTGACGGCCGAATGGCAGGACGGGATCCGGCTGTTGGACCAGGTGACCGGAGCCGACCCGAACTTCCTCCTCGGCACTTGGCTGGCGCGGGCCCGGTCCTGGGGCGCCGACCGGGCCGAGCAGGACCGGTACGAGTACGACGCGCGCTCGCTGCTGAGCGTGTGGGGCGGGCGCAGCACCAGCGAGGGTGGCTTCCTGCACGATTACGCGAACCGCGAGTGGAGCGGCCTGGTCTCGGAGTTGTACGCCCGGCGGTGGAACGCCCACTTCGCCGCGCTGGACGAGGCGCTGGTCCGCGGGGCCGCCCCGCGGGAGATCGACTGGCACGCCTTCGAGGAGGAGTGGGCCCGGCGGACCACCCGGCACCCGGACCGGCCGAGCGGGGACCCGTACCGGCTGGCCACGGCGGTCGCGGCGGCCCTCCCGGCGGCACCCGCCGGCTGACCGGGGCACGGACGGCCTACACCACCGGTGCCGGCGGGGACCGCCCCTCGCGGCGACGATCACCCTCGCGGTGGAAAGTCGGCGCTCGTGCGGGGGAGATCACCGGCTGCGGTTGGCCGCGCGGGCACGGCACTGGGTTGACTGGCCCGGAAGAGACCAGGGGCGGCCACCGGAGCGATCCGGTGGCCGCCCCTTCCGATGCCACGCGGCGCGACGCGACCAGGAGTGCACCGAGCATGTCCCAGACCGAACACGACCAGCCCCCCTACCAGCGGGAACAGGAGCGGCAGGAGCGGCCCTCGGGGGCCGGCTCCGCCGCCGCGTCCCTGGAACTGCTGACGCTGCTCGCCGCAGGTGTGGCCGACCTGGCCCTGGACCAGCTGCGGCAGACCGCCGACCGCGCACAGGACGCGCTGCGCCGGGCCGACCTGCGCGAACTGCTCACCGACGGCGTGGTGGAGCTGCGCAAGCGCGGCGAACTCGCCACCCGCCGGGCGGGCATGGGCGAAGAGAACTACCTGGAGACCATGGCCCGGCGCGCCGCGGCACAGAACACGTCCGAGGGCCGGCCCTGTGCATGACCACACCGGCTTCAAGGAGCGCATCGACGAGGTGCTGGTCCGGCTGGCCGACGAGGAGGAGCGGGCCCTGCTCGGTCTGCACGCGGAACTCAGCCCGCTCTCGGAGCAGTTACGCCGGTCCCTGGCGTGCGGCAAGCGGATCCGGGCCGCGTTCCTGTACTGGGGGTGGCGGGCGGCGGGTCAGCCGGACTGCGAGGGGGTGATCCGGGCCGCGGCCGCGATGGAACTCGTCCACGCGGCGGCCTGCACCCACGACGACATCATCGACGACAGCCGGATGCGGCACGGGCAGCTCACGGCGCACGCCGCCTTCGCCGCGAACGGGCAGCGCTCCACCGCCCTCGCCATGATCCTCGGCGACCTGCTGATGGGGTACGCCGGGCACGTCTTCACCTCCTGCGGGCTGCCCGGGGCCTACCTGGCCCGGACCGTCCCCCTGTGGTCCACCCTGCTCCGCGAGACGATGGCGGGCGAGTTCCTGGAGGTGCTGCGCACCGAGGCGACAGCCGACCGGACTCCGCTGGTGGCGGAGTCGCTGGAGGTCGCCCGCTTCAAGACGGCCAAGTACACGGTGGAGCGGCCGCTGCACCTGGGTGCCACCCTCGGCGGCGGGTCCCGCGCCCTGCTGGACGCCTTCTCCGGCTACGGCCTCCCGCTCGGCGAGGCCTTCCAGCTGCGCGACGACCTGCTGGGGACCTTCGGCGACCCCGCACGGACCGGCAAGTCGAACCTGGACGACCTGCGGGACGCCAAGCCCACGGCGCTGCTCGCGCTGACCGTGGCGGCGTCCGGGCCCGACGACCGCCGGCTGCTGGCGAAGCTGGTCGGGAACCCGGAGCTGGGCGAGGAGGAGGCCTCCTCGGTCCGCCGGCTGATGGAGCGGTGCGGGGCCAGGCAGCAGGTCGAGGACATGATCCGTGAACGCATCGGCCGGGCCGAGGCCGCCCTGGACCTCGCCGCGATGCCCACGGAGGCCCGGTCCGCGCTGAGCGGGCTGGCCGCGACGGCCGCCGACCGCTCCCTGTAACCGCCCCTGCCGCCCCATCCGCCTCCGGCACCCTCCGGGCGCCCTCCCTCCGCACACCCCGCCGCCGCGGCAGCCGCCCCGGCCCGCCCGGCCCCGGCTCGGCCGCCCCGCACCCGAAGACACGACAAGGACGACCGCCGTGAACACCAACGCCACCACGACCGCACCCCCGCGCGCCCGGTACGACCACGCCGCCCTCGACGCCCTGAGCACGCAGGGTGATCCGCTCGCCGACGAGACCGTCGCCGAGATGTTCCGCCGCGGGGAGGTCGGCGACCTCAACACCCTCATGCGGTTCTTCACCACCACCGGTGACAAGCTCCCCGAGCAGCTCCCGGCCTCCGCACGCGCCTACTTCGAGGCGACGTCCATGCCCCCGAGCTGGGTGGACTGGGACGTGATGGAACAGGCCAGGCTGTTCTTCATGGACAACGCGGCCCACATCAACACCGGCCTGTCCTTCGCGGCCATGCCCGCGACCTACGCCGTCCCCCGGCTCTCCCGGCTGCTCGCCTCGACGCACTCCATGGCGTACCCCTCCCGGCGGATGGCCAACACCGGGCAGTTCGTCACCTACCTCATGCAGACCAACTCCTTCGCCGAAGGAAGCAAGTTCATCCCCGCCGCGCAGAAGGTGCGGCTGCTGCACGCGGCGGTCCGCCACCACCTGCGCCACGGCGGCCACTGGGACGTCGAGAAGGACGGAGTGCCCATCTGCCAGGAGGACATGATCGGAGGCCAGATCTGTTTCTCGCTGCTGGTCCTCGACGCCATGCACCGGCTCGGCATCCACATGAGCGAGGAAGGCGCCGAGGCCTACTTCTACGCCTGGCGCGTCGTGGGCGCCATGCTCGGCTGCGACATGTCGGCCGTTCCGGAGAGCCTCACCGAGGCCCGCGACTACTGCGACCTGTACCTCCTGCGCAACCTCGGCCCCTCCCCCGAGGGCGTCCGCCTCAACGCCCAGCTGATGCGCATGTACGAGGACGTGGTCCCGGGCACCTTCTTCGACCCGATGGTCCCGGCAACCGTCCGGTTCCTCGTCGGCGACACCATCGGCGACTGGCTGGAGATCCCGCGCACCGCCTGGGACACGGCGGCCAAGGCGGTGCCGGTGTTCCTGGGGCTGCTGGAGACGATCGAGGACAGCAGCCCGTACGCGGAGTGGGCGCTCGACAAGGCGGGCTCGCTGCTCTCCGGCTTCGAGCTGGCCTCCCTCACCCGGGGCCGGGTGATGCACCACGCCATCCCCGCGGAGCTGAAGAGCGACTACGGGGTGAAGCCGCCGCGCACCGGGCGCTGGGTGCCGCCGGCGCCCGTGCACTGACCCGTGCCGCGCCCCCGTGGCGACGGCGCACCGCCCGGGGGCGCGGGGCACACTGGCGGTGTGAGGGCAGACCCGAGCGGTTCCGGGAGGCCGCGGCGGGCGGTGGGCGTCGGCTGCGGAGTCGTCGCCGCGTTCGCCGGGCTCGCTGTGGCGGAGCTGGTCACGGCTGCGGTCCGGCCCGAGTCCTCCCCGGTGACCGCCGTCGGCGCGGCGGCCGTCGACGTGACACCGGTGGCCGTCCGGGAGTGGGCCATCGGCCTGTTCGGCACCGCCGACAAGGCGGTGCTGACGCTCGGCATCGTCGTGGTGCTGGCCGCGGTCGCCGCCGGGGCCGGGCTGCTCGCCGTACGCCGCCCTCCCGCGGGGATCGCGGTCGCGGGCGGTTTCGGGCTGCTGGGGGCGGTGGCCGCGCTCAGCCGGCCGGAGGCGTCCTGGCAGGACGCGCTGCCGTCCCTGGCCGGCGGCCTGACCGCGGCCGCGGTGCTGGGGCTGCTGGTGACGGCGGCCGCGCGGCCCCGGCCCGCCGGGTCGCCGCCCGGGGGTGCCTGGGCGATGGACCGGCGCGGATTCGGCCGGCTGGTCGTCGGCGTCCTGGCGGTGTCGTCCGCCGCCGGTCTCGGCGGGCGGCGCCTGGGCGCCCACGGCTCGTCCGGAGCGACCGCCTCCCGGGCCCGTCTCGTCCTCCCCCGGCCCGCCGTCCCCGCGCCGCCGGTACCGTCCGGCGCGGACCTGCGGGTGCCCGGGCTCTCCCCCTTCCTCACCCCCGTCCACGACTTCTACCGGGTGGACACCGCCCTGGTCGTGCCCCGTGTGGACGCAGGGACCTGGCGGCTGCGCATCCACGGCGAGGGCGTGCCGCGGCCCCTCACCCTCGGCCTGCGGGAGCTGCTCGCCCGCCCGCTGGTCGAGCACGACATCACCCTGACCTGCGTGTCGAACGAGGTCGGGGGCCCGTACGCGGGCAACGCCCGCTGGCTCGGAGTACCGCTGGCGGACCTGCTCCGCGAGGCCGGGGTGCGGCCGCCGTCCCTGGGCGGCCCGGCCGACCAGCTCGTGGCCCGGTCCGTCGACGGCATGACGCTGGGCACCCCGGTCGAGACGGTCATGGACGGCCGGGCGGCTCTGCTGGCCGTCGGCATGAACGGTGAACCGCTCCCCTTCGCGCACGGCTTCCCCGTCCGGATGGTCGTACCGGGGCTGTACGGCTACGTCTCCGCCTGCAAGTGGCTCGCCGAGCTGCGGCTGACGACCTTCGCCGCGTACGACGCCTACTGGGTGCGCAGGTCCTGGGCGCAGCAGGCTCCCGTCAAGACCCAGTCGAGGATCGACACACCGCGCCCGTACGCGGCCCTGCGTCCGCGCCGGGTGGCCGTGGCGGGGGTGGCGTGGGCGCAGCACCGGGGGATCCGGCGGGTGGAGGTACGGGTGGACGGCGGCCCGTGGCAGGAGGCGCGGCTCGGTGACGCGGACGGCGTGGACACGTGGCGGCAGTGGGTGTGGCACTGGGAGGCGACCGCCGGACCGCACACGCTGGAGGTCCGCGCCACGGACGGTTCGGCCACCGTCCAGACGGGGGTCCGCCGCGGCACCGTGCCGGACGGGGCGACGGGGTGGCACACGGTGCGGGTGAACGTCCGGGCGCTGGGCTGAGCCCCGGCGCCGCTCCGGCCCCGGGGCCGCGGCAGCGGCGGGCGGGCGGCGTACGCGCGGTTCCGTCGTCCGCGTCACCCGTGGAACGCCTCCGGCGTGCGACGGGTGGGGGCGCTGGTTAGCCTGCCGGGACGAGGCCTGCACTCGCGAGGCGGGTGACTTCGCCTTCCGATCCGCAGGGAGGCACGCCGTGCGACACTCCAGGACCTTCGCCCTCACCTGTCTGGGCGCCCTGCTGCTGGGCTCCACGCTCGCGGGCGGCTATCCGTCCGCGGACGCCGGGAACGCCGCCCGGCAGTGCCCGGCGGGCCAGATCTCGAAGGGCGGCACGTGCCTGCCGGGTGACACGGAGGAGTTCACCGCGCGGCAGGTCGCGGACGCTCTGGCGAAGTACGAGCTCACCGCGGCGATGGCCGGGGTGTGGGTCGACGGCGAACGCGTCACGGCCGCCGCGGCCGGGGAGACGATGACGGGCTTCCCCGCGACGACGGACATGCGGTTCCGCATCGGCTCGGTGGCGATCCCCTACATGACGACCGAGCTGCTCAAGCTGGTCGAGGAGGGCAGGGTCACGCTCGACGACAAGCTCTCGCGCTGGCGCCCGGACCTCCCGCACGCCGACGCGATCACGCTGAAGATGCTGGCGTCCGCCTCCTCCGGGTACGCGGACTACGTCACGGACAAGGCCTTCATCGCCGCCCTCTACAAGGACCCCTTCCGGCACTGGACCGGGGAGGAGCTGGTGCGGATCGCTGTCTCCCGGCCCATGGCCCGGCCGCCCGGTTCGGGATTCGCCTACTCGCACGCCAACTGGGTGCTCCTGGGCGACATCATCTCCCGGGTGGAGCAGCGGCCCCTGGGCGAAGTGATGCGCGAGAACGTCCTCGAGCCGATGGGCCTGACCCACACCGCCGTCTCGTCCAGGGCCGAGATCCCCGCGCCGGTACTGCACGGCTTCGACAACGAGCGGGGCGTGTTCGAGGACTCCACCTACTGGGATCCGTCGTGGACGGTGGCGGAGGGGGCGGTGATGACCGCGACGCTGGAGGACATGGCGAAGTCCTTCACGGCGATCGGCCAGGGGAAGCTGCTGACGCCCGAGTCGCACAGGCTCCAGGTGACTCCGGTCGTCAAGATCAAGGGGAACGCGTGGTTCGCCCTGGGTCTGCCGGTGGAGAACACCTGGATCGTCCAGAACCCGTCGTTCGCGGGCTACGCGGGCACGGTCGCCTACCTGCCGTCCCGGAAGCTCGCCATCGCGACGGTGGCGACCCAGGGCCTCGGCAGCACCATCCAGAACGCCAGCTCGAACGTGCTCCAGGCGATCGCCGCCCACCTGGCGCCGGAGCGGCCGCTCACCCTGGGCTGACGGAGGGACCGCCCGCCGGGACCGGGTCCCGGCGGGCGTCGCGGGGTGGGGGCGGAGCGGGGGTCAGGGGCGGCGCAGGCGGACCGGCAGGGTCTCGACGCTGTTGCCGATGAAGCTGCGCTGATGCGGGAGTTCGGCCTCCGGGGTGGCGAGGTCGAGGTCGGGGAAGCGGGTGAACAGCCGCTCCAGGGCGGTGGTGGCCTCCAGGCGGGCGAGCGGGGCCCCCACGCAGTAGTGGGCCCCGTGCCCGAAGGAGAGGCTGCGGGAGGCGGTGGGACGGGTGATGTCGAAGCGGTCGGCGTCCGGGCCGTGGAAGCCCTCGTCCCGGCCGGCCGCGGTGTAACCGGCGAGGACCGGGGTGCCCTGCGCGATGACGGTGCCGTCGACGGTCAGGTCACGGGTGGGGTAACGGAAGGGGAACCAGCTGACGGGGCCGTCCCAGCGCAGCGTCTCGTCCACGACGTCCGACCAGGTCGCCTTCCCCTCCAGGACGAGGGCCAGCTGGTCCCGGTGCGTGCACAGGGCGCGGACGGCGTTGCTGATGAGGTTGAGGGTGGTCTCGTGGCCCGCGACGAGCATCAGGCGCATGGTGCCGATGAGTTCGGCCTCGCTGAGGCGGTCGCCGTCGTCCTCGCGGGCGGCGATCAGGGCACTGGTGAGGTCCTCGCCGGGGGCCGCCCGCCGGGTCGCGGCGATCGTGCCCATCAGTTCGACGAGCTCGCGCACGGCCGCCATCGCCTCGGCCGGGGTGGTGTCGGTCGCGATGATCACCTTGTGGGACAGGTGGTGCAGGCGTCCCCGGTGCTCGGGGTCGACGCCGAGCAGCTCGCAGATGACGCTCATCGGGAGCGGGAGGGCGACGTGCTCGCGCAGGTCGGCGACCCCGTCGGGGGATCCTGCCGCGGCCCGGTCGAGGCCGGCGAGGAGTTCGGCGGTGAGTTCCTCGACGCGCGGGCGCAGGCGTTCCACCTGGCGGGCCGTGAAGGCCTTGCCGACCAGGGCCCTCAGCCGGCGGTGGTCCTCCTCGTCGGCGGTGTGCATGCCCTGGGCGTTGGCGAAGGCCCGCAGCGGCCAGTCGCGGGGGATGCTTCCGTCGTGCAGACCGGGGAAGTGCCGGGCGTCCTTGGCCACTTCGGGGTGGGCGAGGAACTCCTTCAGCGCGTCGTGGCCGAGGACGACCGCTCCGGGCACCCCGCCGGGGAGCACGACCTGTGCGACCGCGCCCTGCTCGGCGCGCAGCCGGGCGTTGAGGGCGTGGGGGCAGCCGCCGGCGGGGTCGATCACGTACGGGTTGTCCGGGCCGGCCGGGGTGTGCGGGACGGGTGCGGTGTGCGACGACAAGCCGGATCTCCTGATCTGATGGACGAAACTCGGTCAACAGTGGGACCCGGGGGCCTGGTTGACAAGCCCGTGCCCGTCACGTCCCGGGTCGGGGTCGGGGCGATGGCGGCGCCGTGGGGCGCACGGCGGCGTCAGCGCACGGGCTCCCGGACCGGGGCCTTGTGCCCGGCCTGTGCGATGAACGCCCGGGCGGCGCGGCTCAGCGGCCGCCGGGCGTGGGCGATGCCCACCGGGCGCAGCAGGGGCGGGGTGAAGGAGCGGATCTCCGCACGGCTCCCGAACGCCCTGGACACCACGTCCCGGTACCAGATGAGCGATCCCCGTCCGTCCGTCACACCCGTCACCCAGGCGAGGCGTTCGTCGACTTCGAGGGAGGGCACGGGCCGTACCCCGAGGCAGCTGAACATGGCTTCCATCTCGGTGCGCCGGCCCGTCCCGGGGGTGGGAAGCACCATCGGCAGCCCGTCGAGGACGCGGAACGGCACCGGGTCGGGCAGCCGGGATCCGGCCGGCGAGATCAGGACGACCTCGCGTTCCTGGATGAAGTGGGTGGAGAGTTCCTTGTCGATGGGCAGGTCGACCAGGGCCAGCTCCGACCGCCCCCGGGTCAGCGCCTCGACCAGCGCCTCCCGGCTGCTGTGCTGCTGGAGCCGTACGTCGACGTTGGGGTGGCGTTCGGTGAAGGCGACGATCAGGTCGGCGGCCAGGTCCAGGGCGAGGGTGGGTGTGCTGACGAGGGTGAGCACCGCCCCGGTGTCCTTGCCGTGCGCGATGCCGATGTCGTCGATGGCCTCCACCGCGTTGAGCACGGTGCGGGCCAGCCGGACGACCCGGGCCCCCTCCGGTGTGAGGTCCACCCCCCTTCCCCGGCGGGCGAGGAGCTCGACGCCCAGGTCCCGTTCCATGGCCTGGACGGCCCGGGACAGGGCGGACTGGGCGACGAAGACCGAGGCCGCGGCAGCGGTGATGGACCGGCAGTCCGCGACGGCGACGAGGTACCGGAGCTGCGCGAGGGTGGGGGTCATGACCGGACGGTAACCGCGCGGGGCCGTACCTGTAAGGGCGCGTCCGGTGAACAACCGGCCGTCATTGACGTGACGTTCATGCCCGGTCGGTCGTCAGGCATACCGGTGCGGCATGCCCGGAGGCGTGCCGTACGCCGGCCCGTGCGGCCGGCCCTTCCCGGCGGGGCGGCGATCCCCGCAGGTCAGCGCCGCGGCGGGGGTGGGTCGTGGCGCCATCGGCGGGGCGCTCGGGGAGGCTCCGGGGTGCCGATAATGCGTAGCGCCTTGTTCCGCACGGCTGTTGACAGTGCACAGCGGCCCCCGCACGATGCATCGCGGCGTCCGGGTGTTTGACCATCGTTCAAGCCCGCCGCGTCCCCCGGCTGCGCCGCCCGCAGCCCGCCCGCCGTCCGCCGGCCCGCCCGTCCTCCCGTTCTTCCGTCCTGCCTTGCGGCATGTCACACAGCACTGGAAGAGGAGCGCTCGTGATCCCCCATCCCCCACAGTCGCCCGCCCTCCGCGACCTCGTCGTCGCGGTGAGCCCCTTCGAGGAGCCCCGTCCGGGGATCGTGACCGCCGCCGACCGTGCCGGGGCCCTCGGGCTGCTCGATCTCGGACGGGACGCGGACGCCGCCCGCCGCGCGCTCGCCGAGCTGGACCGCCGGCTCGCCCCGGCCTGCCGCGGCACCGGTCCCGACACGGGCGCGGGTACGGGCGCGGGCGCGGGCCGGTACGGCGTGCGGGTCCCCACCGGCTGTCCGCTCGGGCCGGGGGACCTTCCGCCCGGGGTGGACACGGTGCTGCTCGCCGACCCCGGCTCGCTCACCCCTCGCACGGTTGCCGCCTGGGCCGCGGCGGCGGGGCGGCCCAGGGTGTGGGCCGAGGTCACCGGCCCCGCGGAGGCGGCCACCGCGGTGGCCGCCGGGGTGCACGCCCTCGTCGCCAAGGGACACGAGGCCGGCGGCCGGGTGGGCGGGAGCACCACCTTCGTGCTGCTCCAGCAGCTCCTCGGGGACCCTGCGATCGCCCTGCCGGTACTGGTCTGCGGGGGGATCGGGCCGCACACGGCGGCCGCGGCCGTCGCTGGCGGTGCCGCCGGGGTGCTGCTCGACGCACAACTGGCCCTGACCGTCGAGGTCGAGGAGGACCTGCCGTCCGAAGTGGCGTCCGCACTCCGGACGATGGACGGCTCGCAGACCCGTGTCGTCCACGGACACCGGGTGTTCGCCCGGCCCGGCCTGCCCCTGCCCGAGGGACCGGTGCCCACCCTGCTCGGCGCCCGGGACCTGCGCAGCCAGCTCCTGCCCGTCGGCCAGGACGGGGCGTGCGCCGCCCGGCTGGCCGCCCGCCACCGGACCACCGGCGGCGTCCTGCGGGCCGTACGGGAAGCCGTCACCGGGCACCTGGCGGACGCCGTACGGGCCGAGCCGCTCCGGCGGCCGCTGTCCGTCACGCAGGGACCGATGACCCGGGTGAGCGACCGGGCCGCCTTCGCCGAGGCGGTGGCCGCCGCGGGCGGGGTGCCCCACCTCGCGCTGGCCGTCATGGAAGGACCCGAGGTACGCCGGCTCCTCGCCGAGACCTCCGAGCGGCTCGGGGACCTCCCGTGGGGCGTGGGTCTGCTCGGCTTCGCCCCGCCCGAGCTGCGCAGGCAACAGCTGGCGGCCGTGACCGGGGCCCGTCCCCCGTACGCGATCATCGCGGGCGGCACCCCGGCGCAGGCGGCCCCGCTGGAGGCGGCCGGGATCCGCACCCACCTGCACGTGCCCTCACCGGGCCTGCTGGAGCGGTATCTCGCGCAAGGGGCACGCCGGTTCGTCTTCGAGGGCCTGGAGTGCGGGGGGCACGTCGGGCCGCGCGCCTCGTTCCCCCTCTGGGAGGAGCAGATCGAGCTGCTGCTGCGCTCCTGCCCCGACCCGGCCTCCCTGGACCTGCTGTTCGCGGGCGGGATCCACGACGAGCGGTCCGCCGCGATGGCGGCCGCGGCCACGGCTCCGCTGGCCGCGCGCGGCGCGCGCGTCGGGGTGCTGATGGGCACCGCGTACCTGTTCACGGAGGAGGCCGTGACGGGGGGCGCGGTTCTGCCGGGCTTCCAGCGCGCGGCGCTGGAGTGCGCGGACACCGTCCTGCTGCACACCGCGCCGGGACACGCCACCCGCTGCGCGTCCACCCCGTACGCCGCGACCTTCGAGGCGACCCGGCAGCGGCTCGCCGACAGCGGCGTCGAACCGCGGGAGATGTGGGAGGAGCTTGAGCGGCTGAACCTGGGACGGCTGCGGATCGCGAGCAAGGGCCTGCGGCGGCCGCCCGGCGGGGGCCCGCCGGAGCCCGTCCCCGAGGAGGGGCAGGCGGCGGACGGGCTGTTCATGCTCGGCCAGGCCGCGACCCTGCGCACGCGGACCACCACGGTCGCGGCCCTGCACGAGCAGGTCACCAACGGCGCCACCGCGTGGCTGGAGCGGCGGGCCGAGGAGCTGACGGCCGGCGGCGGCACGCCGGAGGTCACGGCCGACCCCCTCGACATCGCCATCGTGGGCATGGCATGCGCGTACCCGGGCGCGCCCGACCTCGCCGCCTACTGGGCGATGGTCCTCGCCGGGAGGGACGCGGTCACCGAGGTCCCCGCCGAGCGCTGGAACGCCGAGCTGTACTACGACGCCGACCCGGCCCGGGCCGGGGAGCGCACACCGTCCCGCTGGGGCGGCTTCCTCGGCCCGGTCCCCTTCGACGCGCTCGCGCACGGCATTCCGCCCGCCTCCCTCTCCGCGATCGAACCGGTGCAGCTGCTGGCCCTGGAGATCTCGGCGCGGGCCCTCGGCGACGCCGGCTACGGCAGGGACCGCGCCTTCGACCGCTCCCGGACCTCGGTGGTCTTCGGGGCGGAGGCGGGCACCGAACTGGCCGGCGCCTACGGACTGCGGGCCCTGCACCCCGCCTACCTCGGTGACCTCCCGCCCGCCCTGGACGAGCAGCTGCCGCGGCTCACCGAGGACTCCTTCCCCGGGATCCTCGCCAACGTCATCGCCGGCCGGGTGGCCAACCGCCTCGATCTCGGCGGCGCGAACTGCACCGTCGACGCCGCCTGCGCCTCCTCGCTCGCAGCACTCGACCTCGCCTGTCGGCAACTGCGCGACGGCGACAGCGACATGGTGCTGTGCGGCGGCGCCGACGTGCACAACGGCATCAACGACTACCTGATGTTCGCCTCCGTCCACGCCCTGTCCCCCGGCGGCCGCTGCCGGCCCTTCGACGCGGCCGCCGACGGGATCGCCCTCGGCGAAGGCGTCGGCGCCGTCGTGCTGAAGCGGCTCGCCGACGCGGAACGCGACGGCGACCGGGTGTACGCCGTGATCAAGGCGGTGGGAGCAGCCAGCGACGGCCGGTCCCTGGGCCTGACCGCCCCGCGCCCCGAGGGCCAGCGCCGGGCCCTGGAACGGGCGTACGCACGAGCGGGCATCGCCCCGGCCGACGTCGGTCTCGTCGAGGCGCACGGCACCGGCACGGTCGTCGGCGACAGCACCGAACTGGCCGTGCTGAGCGACCTGTTCACCGCTTCCGGGGCCACCGCCGGGGCCTGCACGCTGGGCTCCGTCAAATCGCAGCTCGGGCACACCAAGTGCGCGGCCGGACTGGCCGGGCTGATCAAGGCCGCCCGGGCGGTGCACGCGGGCGTACGGCCGCCCACCCTCCACATCTCCACGCCGAACCCGGCCTGGCGGGCGGAGACCAGCCCCTTCTCCTTCGAGACCGAACCCCGGCCCTGGGCGGTGCCCGCGCGGCACCGCGTCGCCGGTGTGAGCGCCTTCGGCTTCGGCGGCACCAACTACCACGCGGTACTGGCCGGTTACGACGGAACGCCCGAACCCCGGCACGGCCTGGAGGAGTGGCCCGCCGAACTGTTCTGCTTCCGCGGCCCGGACCGCCCGTCGGCGGCCCGCGCGATGGCGCGGCTCGCCGCGCGGCTGGAGGAGAACGACACGGCCGGACGGCCGTGGACCCTGCGGGACCTCGCGGCCGAGACGGCCCCGGGCGACGCGCCCGTGGCCGTGGCGGTGGTGGCCTCGGACCTCGACGAACTGGCGGCCCGGCTGGAGCGGGCCCGGTCCTTCACCGCGGGCCCCGGGGTACACGTACGGGCCGAGGGGGCGGAGCCCGGCCGGGTGGCCTTCCTGTTCCCCGGTCAGGGCAGCCAACGACCCGGCATGCTCGGCCCGTTGTTCACGTCCTTCCCCCGCCTTCGCGGCCTGCTGGACACGGCCGACCCGGACGTGGTGGCGGCGATGTTCCCGCCGGCGGCGTTCACCGCCGAGGGGCGGTCCGCGCAGCGGGCGGCGGTCACCGACACCCGGGTGGCCCAGCCGGCCCTCGGACTGGCCGGGGCAGCGGCGCACCTGCTGCTCGGTGAACTCGGCGTACGGCCGGACTGCACGGCGGGGCACTCGTACGGCGAACTCACCGCCCTGTGGGCGGCGGGGGCCTACGACACGCGGAGCCTGCTCCGGCTGAGCGCCCGTCGCGCCGAGGCTATCCTGGCGGCGGCTGGCACGGACCCCGGCGGGATGGCGGCGGTGTCGGCCGCGCCGGAGGAGGTCCGGGACCTCGCCGCCCGCGCGGGATGCGTGGTGGCGAACCACAACGCGCCCCGGCAGTGCGTGATCTCGGGCCCGTCGGCGGCCGTCGCCACGGCGGTGGCGGCCCTGCGCGCGGCGGGCCTGTCCGCGCAGCCGATCCCGGTGGCCTGCGCGTTCCACAGCGGGGTGGTGGCGGGGGCGGCGGCTGCGCTGGCCGCGGAACTGGCGCGGACGACGGTGACCGCTCCGGAGATCCCGGTCTGGTCGAACACGACGGCCGAGCGGTACCCGGCGACGGCCGACGGGGTACGGGGCCTCGCGGCACGCCAGGTGGCGGAGCCGGTCCGGTTCGTGGAGCAGGTCGAGTCCCTGTACGCGGCCGGTGTCCGGACCTTCGTGGAGGCGGGCCCCGGGCGGGTCCTGACCGGCCTCGTCGGCCGGATCCTCGGCGAGCGACCGCACACGGTGGTCCCGCTGGACGTCCCCGGCGAGCACGGCCTGCTCCGCCTGGTCACGGCCCTGGCCGAACTGGCGGCTGCGGGCGTGCCGGTGGCGCCGGAGGCGCTGTTCCGCGGCCGGGCCTCCCGCCTCCCGGACCGCGCCCCGCGCCGCCCGGGCTGGCTGGTCGACGGCCACCTGGTCCGCACCGCGGACGGCACCCCCGTCCGAGGCGGCCTCCAGCCGGCCCGCCGCGTACCGAACGCAACGGCGACGACGGCACCCCGCACGGGGGTGCCCCGCACGGAAGGGGACACGGCGATGCCCGACGAAGGCGCGTGGTCCACGCTCGGCGGCGCGGCAGCCGCCCCTGCCGCCGACCGGCGCGAGGAGACCGTGCTGGAGTACCTGCGCGGGGCCCGCGCCCTGGTGGAGGCACAACGGGACGTCGTGTTGGCCTACTTGGGCATGCCCGACGGCCCGGGCGGTTCCGGTGGGGTCGGGAGCGTGCCGGGGCGGTCCCCGCAGGGCGCCGGACGCACCGCTGCCCCGCCGTCCGGCCCCGAGAACCCTCCGGCGCCCGAGGAGACGCCCCGGAGCGCGCCCGGCCCCGCCGGAGCCACCCCCACCGAGGCCCCCGGCACGGGACCCCGCACCGCCCGCGAGGTCATGGACGTGGTCCTGGAGATCGTCCACCTCCGGACCGGCTACCCGCTGGACATGCTCGACCCCGACCTGGACCTGGAGGCGGACCTCTCCATCGACTCCATCAAGCGCGTCGAGATCATCGGAGCCCTCGCCGACCGCGTCGGCCTCCCCGGGGCCCCCGGCCCGGACGGCTCCGCCGAGTCCGCGGTCGAGGAGCTGTCCCGGATCAAGACCCTGCGCGGCGTCGTGGACTGGGTCACCTCCCACACCGCCGGCGACCCAGCCGCCGGACCGGAACCCGCCGCACCACCCGTCGCCCGGCTCCGCGTGGACCTGTCACCCCTCCCGCCGGCCGAGGGTGATCCGGCCACCCTGCACGGCCTGCGGATCGGGATCGTCGAGGACGACCAGGGCCTCGCGCGCGCCCTGGGCGCCGCCCTGGAGGCCCTGGGCGCCGAACCGCGGATCCTCCCCACGCCCGAGGCCGGGCTCGACGGCATCGTCGACCTGTCCCCGCTGCGGGCGGGAACCGAACCCGTACTGCCCGACGCCTTCCCGGGCCTGCGCAACGCCCTGACCGGCGGCACCCCACGCCTCCTGCTCGTCAGCGCCCACGGCGGCCCCGGCAGCCCCGGCGGAGCCGGACTGCACGGCTTCGCCCGCTCCGCCGCCCTCGAATTCCCCTCCGCGCTGGTGCGCGCCGTGGACGTCCACCCCAAGGAGGACCCGGAGCGCGTCGCCACGCAGCTCGTCCGCGAACTCGCCACGGCTGCCACGGACGCCCCCGCCTCCGTCGGCTACACCCCCGAGGGGGCCCGCGTCGCCCGCCGACCCGTGCCCGCTCCCCTGTCCGCCCCCGACGGGCCCCGCCCGGCCCTCCTGGACCCGGGCTCGGTGGTCCTCCTCACGGGCGGGGCCCGCGGGATCACCGCCCGCACGGCGCTCGCCCTGGCCCGTGCCACCGGATGCCACATCGAACTCGTGGGGCGCACGCCCCGGCCGCCCCTCGACCCCGACGCGTTCGGGCAGGCCCAGGACCGCGTGGCGCTGCGCGCCGCCCTGATCGCGTCCGGACTGCGCAAGCCCGCGGAGATCGAGGCGGCGGCCTCGCGGATCCTCGCCGAACGCGAGGTACGCACCACCCTCGCCGCCCTCGCCACGGTGGCGGCCTCCGTCCGCTACCACTGCGCCGACGTCACCGACGAGCGGGCCGTACGGGCGGTCGTGGCCGCCGTACGGGAGCGCCACGGCCGGCTCGACGGCATCGTGCACGGCGCGGGGATCCTGCGGGACGGGCTGCTGCGCGACAAACGGCCGGCGGACTTCAGCGAGGTGTTCGCCACCAAGGTGACCGGCGCCCGGCATCTGGCCGCCGCTGCCGCCGAACACGGGACATGGCCCGCCCCCCGCTTCCTGGCCCTGTTCGGGAGCGTCGCGGGGGTCTACGGGAACCGGGGCCAGAGCGACTACGCCGCGGCCAACGACGCCCTCGACGGCCTCGCGCACGCCTGGGCGGAGTCCTTCCCCGGCCGGGTCCTGTCCGTCGACTGGGGTCCCTGGGCGGCCGAGGCGGGCGGGATGGTCACGCCCGAGCTGGAACGCGCCTACGCCCGGCGCGGCGTCCCGCTCCTCCCGCCGGACGCGGGCACCGCGGCCTTCCTCGACGAACTGGCCCGCGGGAGCGACGTACAGGTCGTTCTGATGGCGCAGGAGGCACAGGAGATGCAGGAGGCGCACGTGACACAGGCGGCAGAAGAGGTACAGGCGGTACAGGAGGGCCGCGGCCATGCCTGAGGGCGTCCGGCGGCCACGACAGGACGGCGGCGGCCCCCGCCCGACCGACGCCGCGATCGTCGGGATGGGCGCGGTGTTCCCCCGAGCCGCCGATCTGGCCGCCTACCGCCGCAACCTCCTCGCCGGTACGGACTGCATCGGCGAGGTCCCGCCCGAACGCTGGGACCCGGACGTCTACTACGCACCGGAGGCCGCCGCCGGGCCCGCGGCCGCCGACCGCTTCTACTGTCGGCGCGGCGGCTTCGTCGACGGCCTCGCCTCCTTCGACCCGACCCGGTTCGGGATCATGCCGGCCGCCGTGGAGGGCGCCGAGCCCGACCAGATGCTGGCCCTGCACGCGACGGCCGAGGCGATCAGCGACGCCGGCGGCGAGGACCGGCTGCCGGCCGACCGCTCGCGGATCGGGGTGGTGCTGGGCCGGGGCGGATTCATGGGCGTTGCCACGGCCCGCCTCGACCAACGGGTGCGCACGGCGCACCAGCTGGCACAGACCCTGCGGGAGCTGGCGCCGGAGCTGGGTGAGCGGCGGATCGCGGAGGTGCGCTCGGCGTTCCAGGACGCGCTGGGACCGCAGCGGCCCGACGCGTCGATCGGGCTGGTCCCCAGCTTCACGGCGGCCCGGACGGCGAACCGGCTGGACCTGCGCGGGCCCGCCTACACGCTCGACGCGGCCTGCGCCTCCTCCCTGCTGGCGGTGGACCAGGCAGTGGGGCTGCTCGCCGCGGGGCGCTGCGACGCGGTGGTCGCGGGGGCGGTGCACCACTGCCACATCGCGACGCTGTGGAGCGTCTTCACCCAGCTGCGGGCGCTCAGCCCGAGCGAGCGCATCCGGCCCTTCGACCGCAGGGCCGACGGGACCCTGCTGTCCGAGGGCACCGGGGTGGTCCTCCTCAAACGGCTGGCGGACGCGGAGCGGGACGGCGACCGCGTGTACGCGGTGGTCCGCGGCACGGGCGTGGCCGGGGACGGCCGGGCGGCGAGCCTGATGAGCCCCCTGGTCGCGGGCCAGGTACGGGCGCTGGAGCGGGCCTGGCGGGAGGCCGGCCTGGACCCGCGGGCGCCGGGCGCGCTGGGTCTGCTGGAGGCGCACGGCACCGGCACGCCGGTCGGGGACGCCGCCGAACTCGACACGCTCGCGCAGGTTTTCGGCCCGCCGGGCCCCGAGGGACCCGGGATCGGCTTCGGTTCCGTGAAGTCGATGCTCGGGCACACGATGCAGGCCTCGGGCATGGCCGGGCTGATCAAGGCCGCGCTCGCGGTGCACGAGGGGGTGCTGCCGCCGACGCTGCACCTGGAGGAACCCCACCCGGACCTGGCCCGGACCCGGATGCGGCCGGTGACCGCGGCGCTGCCGTGGGAGCGCGGTCCCGCGCCGCGCCGGGCCGGGGTCAACGCCTTCGGTTTCGGTGGGATCAACGCGCACGTGGTGCTGGAGGAGGCTCCGGCGGCGGCGCGCCCGCGGCTTCCCGTGCGCCGGACCCTGCCGCTGGGCGGCACGGCCGCGCCCGTCGGTCCGGCCGCACGCGGCGACGTACTCCTGATCGGGGCGGACTCCCCTGCGGAGCTGTCGGAGCGGCTGGCGGCCGCCTCACCCGTGTCCGGGGGCGACGGGCCCTGCCGGGTCGCGGTGGCCGGGCCGACGCCGCAGCGGCTCGCGCTGGCGGCGAAAGTGGTGGCGCGCGGCCGCCCGTGGCGGGGGCGCGGCGACGTGTGGTTCGCGCCGCAGCCGCTCGGCGGACGGGTGGCGTTCCTCTTCCCGGGTCTGGAACCGGAGTTCGCGCCGGTGGTCGACGACGTCGCGGAGCGGTTCGCACTGGCGCCGCCCCGCCTGACCCGGGGTGCCTCCCTCGTGGAACGGGCCCTGGACGCGATCGCGACCGGCCGCCTGTACGCCCGGGTGCTGCCTGCCCTGGGCGTCGAGGCGGACGTACTGGCCGGCCACAGCCTGGGCGAGTGGGCGGCGATGGTGGCGGCCGGCATGTATCCGCAGGAGGCCGCGGACACCTTCCTGGACTCGCTGCGCCCGGGCGACCTGAGGGTCCCGGACCTCGTGTACGCGGCCCTGGGCTGCGGCGCGGACCGGGCGGGGGCCGCGCTGCACGGCATGGACCGCGTGGTGGTCAGCCACGACAACTGCCCGCACCAGTCGGTGGTCTGCGGCGAACCGGACCAGGTGGCGGCGGTGGTCGCGCGGCTGCGCGCCGACGGGGTCCTCGGCCAGGAACTGCCGTTCCGTTCGGGTTTCCACACCCCGATGTGGGAGCCGTACCTCGGCCAGGTCCGCGCGGCCTTCGACCGGCTGCCGCTGCGGCCCGGGACGCTCCCCGTGTGGTCGGCGACGACGTGCGCGCCGTTCCCGTCCGACCCGCGGGACGTACGGGACCTGGTGGTGCGTCACCTCCTGGAGCCGGTCCGCTTCCGCGAGCTGGCCCTGCGGCTCCACGAGGAGCAGGGCGTGCGCACCTTCGTCACCCTGGGGCCCGGGAGCCTGCCGGGGTTCGTCGAGGACACCCTGCGCGGCCGCCCCCACCTCTCGGTGTCCACCTCTTCGCCCCGGCTCGGCGGTCTCGCGGCGCTCGACCGCACCTGCGCCGCGCTCTGGGCCGAGGGCCACGCGGTGTTCCCCGCGGGAGGCCCGGGGCTCGATGCCGCGGCCGGCTCCACGCCGGACGGGGCGCCCGTGCCACCGGGGAGGGTCCGGGCCGGCGCCGGGGACGGCCCGGTGGGCGCCGGGGCGGGACGCGCCATGGCCCTGGACCTCGGTTCGCCGCTGGTGCGACTGGGTGGGCCGGCCCGGGCCTCCCTGGCCGGACTCCTCGCTCCGGCCGCTGCCGCCGCCCCTGCCGCGCCGACTGTGGACCGGCCGGTACTGCTGTCCGCGCTGGACACCGTACTCGCCGGCACCGAGGCGGCCGCCCGGGCCGTGACCGAGGCGTGGGCGGCACCGGGAACCGTGCCCGGACCGGGGAGCGGGGTGGCTGCGGGCGCCGGTGGGACGCGGACGGTGCGGTTCTCCCTGGACGCGCTGCCCTACGTGCGGGACCACTGCGTGTACCTCCAGCCCGACGGCTGGCCCGAGGACTCCGACCGGTTCCCCGTCGTGCCCATGACCACCATGCTGGAACTGGCCGCCGAGGCCGCCCGGCAGTACGTACCGCCCGGCCTCGTCGTCGTCGGCCACGAGGACGTACGGGCCCTGCGCTGGCTCGCCGTCGAGCCGGCCGTGGACGTCGCGGTCTCCGTCCGCCCGGACGGGCCCGGCCGGATGCGCGTCACTCTCGGCGAATACGCCTCGTTGGTCGTCCTGTTCGGCGACGGGTACGGCGAACCGCCCGCGCCCGACGGGACTCCGCTGCGCGGCGCCGGGCCGGCCCCCGTCAGCGCCGAGGCGCTCTACCGCGACCGGTGGATGTTCCACGGCCCGCGGTTCGCCGGTGTGCACGAGGTCCGGACGGTCGGCTCGGACGGTGTCCACGGGGTGCTGCGGGCCCTGCCCGACCCCGGTGCGCTCCTCGACGCCGCCGGGCAGCTCTTCGGGCACTGGATGCAGCTGCGGCTCCCGGTGGACCGGCTGGTGTTCCCGGCCACCGTGGACCGCGTCCGCTTCCACGGCCCCCCGCCGGCCCCGCTGGAGCTGATCGAGGCCACCGCCCGGATCCGTTCCGTGCAGGACGTCACCGTGCGCGGGGACGTCGAGCTGCGCCGGCCCGGCGGCGGGGTGTGGGCCTGGATCGAGGGGTGGACGTACCGTCGCTTCGGCGCCGACGAGCGGGTCTGGCCGATGAAGTTCACCCCGGAGGTCTGCGGCATCGGCGAGCCCCGGCCCGAGGGCTGGTGCCTGGCCCGGCGCCGCTGGAGCGATCCCGCCTCGCAGGAGCTGGTGATGCGCCGCTACCTCGGTGCCGCCGAGCGGGAGGTCTACGGGCGGCTGGCGCCGCGGGCCCGTGTGCCCTGGCTGCTGGGCCGGATCGCGGCCAAGGACGCGCTACGCGGGCTGCTGTGGGACGGCGGGGCCGGACCGGTGTTCCCCGCCGAGGTACCGGTCGGCAACGACCCGGCCGGCCGGCCGCTGGCCCAGGGGCCGCTCACCCGCGGCTTCCGGCTGTCGATCGCCCACAAGGACCGGATCGCGGTCGCCCTCGCCCATCCCGGCCGGCCCGTCGGCATCGACGTCGAGCCGGTGACCGCCGACCCGGACGCACTGGTCCGGATCGCCCTCGGGCCGGGTGAACTCCGGCTCGCCGAACGCCTCGCCGCCCGCGGGGACACCGGCCTGGCGGCCTCGCTCACCGCGCTGTGGTGTGCGAAGGAAGCCGCCGCTAAGGCGGACGGCGCCGGGCTGGGCGGCCGGCCCCGGGACTGGCGGGTGACCGGTGACCCGGATACCGGCGGCCTGCTCGTGACGTCCCCGGACGGCACTGCGTACCCGGTCCGCACCACCCTGCTCACCGGCCCACCACTGACCGGCCCACCGTTGCCCGGATCGCCGCTCACCGGATCGCCCCCCACCGGCGCACCGCCCGATCACGTCGTCGCCTGGACCGCGCACCCCTCGGCGGCGGCGCCCGCCGTCCCCTTCCACCTCACGGAGACCCGTCATGGCACCTGACATCCTCGCCGAGATCACCGGCATGCTCGTGGAGATCGTCGGCGACGAGTACCTCCTCGCGGAGGAGGTCACGATGAAGACGACGTTCAACGAGGACCTCGCCCTGGAGAGCGTCGAGTTCGTCGCCCTCGCCGAACTGCTCCACCATCGCTACGGCGCCGACGTGGACCTGATGGGCTTCCTCGCGGAGAAGGACATGGACGCCATCCTGGCCATGTCCGTCGGTGAACTCGTCCACCACATCGGCCGGGTCACGGCGGCGTCCCTGGCCCGGGTCCCGGCGGGCGGTTCGCCCGCGTCGGCCGGCTGAGCCCGTCATGGCCGTCGTACTCGCCGACTCCCTCCGCTTCCACGTCCAGCGGCTCCCCGCAGCCGCCGGCGCCGACGCGCCCGACCGTCCCGTCGTGGTGTTCCTCCACGGTCTGGTCGTCGACAACCTGTCCTCCTTCTACTGCCCGCTGGCCGTCCCGGTGGCCCGGGCCGGTCACGAGGCCGTCCTCTACGACCTGCGCGGCCACGGCCGCACCGAGCGCCCCGCCACGGGCTACGACAGCCGCACCGCCGTGCGCGACCTGTTCGCCCTGCTCGCCGCCCTGGGTCTGGGCCACCGGCCCGTGCACCTGGTCGGCAACAGCTACGGCGGGACCCTCGCCCTGCACGCCGCCCTCGCCCGGCCCGGGCTCGTCAGCGGGCTCACCCTCCTCGAACCCCCGCTCGGCGGAGCCTGGGTGGAGAACATGGTCGACACGCTGTCGGCCGCCGCCCTCAGCCTGGAGGACAGTCCGGTACCCGCCGAGCTGCGCACCCTGCGCCTGCGCAAGGCCGCCAATCTCACGGCCACCGCCGACGCCCTCCTCAACCGCACGTCGCTCATCGACGACATCGCCGCGAGCCGCCCCTTCTCCCCGGCCGACCACGCCCGGCTGGCCTGTCCGGTCCTGATCGTCTGCGGTGAGCACTCCGAACTGGTGCCCGGAGCACGTGAACTGGCCCGTCACGCGCCCCGCTGCGAGCTGCGCATCCTGCCGGGCCTCGGCCACGACGTGCTCAAGGAGAGCAGCGGGGTCCTGCGGGACGCCGTGCTCGCCCACCTCGCCGCGACGGCCCCGGACGGCCCGGCACGCCCGACGGCGTCGACGGGCCCGGTGGCCGCGGGAGACCCCGTGGTCTCCGCCACGGCGACGGCAACGGCGGCCCGGCCGCGGGCGGGAGCTCTGGTGCCGTGAGGGTGCTGTTCACCGTGCCGCCGCTGGCGGGGCACGTCAATCCGACGGTGGCCGTCGGAGCCGAACTCGCCGCCAGGGGGCACGAGGTCGCCTGGACCGGGCCGGCCGCCGCGCTCACCGGGCTGCTGCCCGCCAAGGCCCGGATCCTGCCCGCCGGCGAGGAGGCGGGCGGTGCCTACACGGAGCTCCACGAGCGCTGGCGCGACCTGCGCGGAGTGGGGGCGCTGCGCTTCCTGTGGGAGGAGGCGCTGGTGCCGCTGGCCCGGGCGATGGTGCCGGGCGTGGAGCGGGCCGTACGCACCTTCGGACCGGACGTGATGGTCGCCGACCAGCAGGCCCTGGCCGGACCGCTGGTCGCCCGGCGGCTCGGCGTGCCCTGGGCGACGTCCGCCAGCACCTCGGCCGAACTGACCCGGCCCTTCGCGGACTTCCCCAAGGTCGGAGAGTGGGTGGCCGGGCAGATCGCCGGCCTGCTCGCGGAATGCGGCACGGGCCGGGAGCCGGCGGACCGGGAGCCGCCCGGCGGCGAGCGCCCCGGCAGCGAGCCACCCGGCGGGGTGCCGCCCGGTTGGGACCCGCGGTTCTCGGAGCGGCTGGTGCTGGTGTTCTCCACGCCGGAACTCGTGGGAACGACAGGGGACTTCCCCCCGCACCATGCGTACGTCGGCCCGGCGTTCGGGGCCCGGCCGGCCGCCCCCGGCTTCCCCTGGCAGCGGCTCGACCCGGGGCGCCGACGGGTACTGGTCTCCCTCGGCACCCTCAACCAGGTTGCCGGGGCCCGGTTCTACGACGCGGTGCTGGGCGCGGCCGAACGGCTCGCCGACGACGTGCAGGTGGTCCTGGCGGCACCGGCCGCCCTGGTCGGGGAGGTGCCGGACCACGTGCTGCTCCAGGAGAGCGTCCCTCAGCTGGAGCTGCTGCCGCACCTGGACGCGGTGGTCTGCCACGCCGGGCACAACACCGTCTGCGAGGCCCTCGCGCACGGGCTGCCGCTGGTCGTCGCGCCCATCAGGGACGACCAGCCGATCGTGGCCCGTCAGGTGGTCGACGCCGGTGCCGGGATCCGGGTGCGGTTCGGCCGGACACGTGCCGAGGAACTGCGCGACGCGCTCACCGCCGTGCTGGACGAACCCGGCCCCCGCCGGGCCGCACGTCGGATACAGGCCTCATTCGCCGCGGCGGGCGGGGCCGCCGCCGCGGCCGACCGGTTGGAGAAGCTGATATGACGCACCCTCCGCTCTCCCGGGTCCGCTGGACCTCGGCGGCGCTACTGGCCGCCCTCGGGGCGGGTACCGTACGCGCCGCGCTCCGGCTGCGCGCCCTGCCGGTGCTGCCGGTGGTCCCGCCCACGTCGGCGGGGGTGCCGCGGCCCGCCGGGTGGCGGCTGCTGACCGCCCGCGGGATCGAGGCCGACGCGGCCGTCTTCCTCACCGCCTGCGCGTACGCGGAGGGCGAGGGACTCCGGGTACTGGACCTGCTGCCCGCGGACCTGGCCGCCGAGCGGGCGCTGGGGCTGCTGCGTCTGGTCGACCCCGCCCGCTACCGGGGGGACCGGCTGGCCGAGGGGCGCGGGGCCGGCTTCGCCGTCCTCGTCACCGAGGACGTGCTGGAGCGGGCCGGCGTCGATGCGGGCGGCCCGAGCCCGGACACCGCGGAACTGCTCGCGCTGACCCGCCGTGTGAAGGAGTACGCCCCCGACGCGACGGGGCTGGCCGTCGCCCCGGCCCTGAGCTGCGCAGGGGCCGGCGACACCGGGGCCGCAGGGGGCCCGGCCCGTGCCGCGGAGCTGCGGGCCCAGGGGCTGCCGCCGGGCGCGGTGGCAGCCGCACAGCTCTGCGGGCTGGCGCTGCTGGCGGGTGTCGCCGTCCGTCAGGGCCGGTGGGGTGCGGCCGCGGCCGGACTGTACTGGCTCCAGCCGTATCTGGTGCTGGGCACGCCCGGCTCGCCGCTGCGCCCCGCCGGTCTGGCCCGGGCCACCGCCGCCAGGCCGGTGCGCTCCCTCGCGGCCGCCGTCCGTACCGCGGCGGCGGGCACCGGCACCCGGCCGACCGGCCGGGACGGGGCTCCCGACACCGCGCGGGTGGCCGCCTACCGCGAGGAACTGGCCGCGGGCACCGACCGCTTCCTGGAGCCGCGCCGCCCGGACTGCCCCTGGTGCGGATCGGACCGGCTCTCCGTGCGCGTCCGGGTTCCCGACCTGCTCCAGGGCAAGCCCGGCCGGTTCACCCTGGAACAGTGCGGGAGCTGCGGGCACGTCTTCCAGAATCCCCGGCTCACCCCGGAGGGGCTGGAGTTCTACTACCGCGACTTCTACGACGGCCGCGGCGGCGAGGGCGCCGGCACGGTCTTCGGCCGGCTGGGCGCCGCCTACCGGGGACGGGCCGAGATGCTCCTGCCGCACGCCGACCCGGCGTCCTGGCTCGACGTCGGCACCGGACACGGTCATTTCTGCAACGCCGCGCGGGACGTGTGGCCGCAGACCCGGTTCGACGGGCTCGACATGGGCGACGCGGTCCGCGGGGCAGAACGCCGCGGGTGGGTGGAGACCGCGTACCAGGGCCAGTTCCCGGAGTTCGCCGCGAAACTGGCGGGCCAGTACGAGGTGGTCAGCATGTACCACTACCTGGAGCACACCCGGGATCCGCTCGCGGAGCTGGACGCGGCGGCCGTCGTCCTCGCCCCGGGCGGGCACCTGACGATCGAGCTGCCCGACCCGGAGTCGCGGATGGCACGGCTCCTCGGCCCGGCCTGGCTGCCCTGGTTCCAGCCGCAGCACCAGCACCTGGCCCCCGTCGCGAACCTGCGGGAGGCCCTGGCCGACCGCGGGTTCACGGTCCTCGCCGAGGAACACGGGCCGGCCCACCAGGGGAACGACTTCTTCGGTGCGGTCGCCCTCACGGCGGGGCGCCTGGCACCCGACCCGGACCGGCCGTGGGGCCCGCCCGCCACGCGCCGGACCCGGGCGGTCGCCCACGCCGTACGCCTGGCCTCGCTGCCGTGCTTCGCGGCCGCTGCGGCACTGGACACGCTCCGCACGGCGGCCGCCCGCCACGCGGACGGCGGCAACGCCTACCGCGTCCTGGCCCGCAAGGACACCCCGTGACACCCCGCCCCGGCCCGGCCGGTAGTGCCACCAGCGGCGCGGCCGCCGTTCGGGAGGCCCCTTCCGAACGGCCCGGCGCAGGCGAGCCGGGCCCGTCCCGAAAGGCGCCCGGGACGACGGCTCCGGCCGGAGCGCGCCCCGACACCGCAGGCCCCGACACCGCAGGCCCCGACACTGCGGGCCTCGCCACTGCCGGCCTCGCCGGAGGCGGCACGGCCGGAGGCGACCTGGCGCGGCGGGCCACCGCCGACCCGCTGTTCCGGCTGGTCGCCTACGCCCTGGAAGCCGCCCACGGGCGGCCCCCGGCCGCCGTGTGGAGCGCGCCGTACGCCTTCCGGCTGGGCTCCCCCGGCCTCGTCGCCGCGGCGGGCTGGCCGACGGCCGCGGCGGCCGCTCCCCGCGACGACGGCCTGGTGCGGCTCAGTTCCCTCGGGCACCCGGCGGACAGCTGCGACCTGCCGCTGACCCTGTCCGGGCCGCTGCCCGACGCACCCGCCTGGGCCGTCCGGCCGTACACCGTCCTGCGGGCGCTGGCGCGCGCCGGGTTCGGCCGGGGCGGGACGGACCTGCACGTACAGGGCTCGCTCACGGGGGCCGCCGGACTGGCCACGGCGGAACCGGCCGACTGCGCGGTGGCGCTGGCGGTGGCCGACGTACACGCCCGGGCCGAGGAGCGGCCGGACCGCGCGTTCCTGGCCCGGCTGCTCGCCGGGGCGCTGCCGGAGGGGGACGACGGTCTGCGCCGGGCGGTGTTCCACGCCCGGCCCGGCAGGGCGCTGCTGCTGGGTACGCGGCCGCGGCGGCGTCGGTACGTCTCCTTCGACCCGGCAGCCTCGGGGGCACGGCTGGTGCTGATGGCGGTGCGCGGCGAGGCCGCGGACCGCCCCCGGGAGCTGGCGCACGCCCTGTCCTGCGCCCGCCGGGCCGGGGCGCTGAGCGCCTGGCCGCCCGGGCAGCGGCCCGGGCGGAGCCTGCTGATGCTGCTGCCCGAGGACCGGCGGGCGGCGGTGCGGGCCGCAGTCGCGGAGGACTTCCGCGGCCGGGGACGCCCCGTACCGCGGTTCCTGAACATCGCCGTGGCCGGTGCGGCCCGGCGCGAGGAATGACCCTCCGGCCCCAATCGGCCCGTACGACGACAACGACAGAAGGAGAACCCGTGCCCACGCACCCACCCTCACCGACGCCGCGCACGAGACGCCGCGCCCTGTGGTCCGCGGCCGTCGCCGGGATCGGCACGCTCGGCCTGCTCGGCGCCTTCACCGCGGCCAGCTCCCAAGCGGCGCAGCCCGGTTCGACCGCCCCGGCGGCCGCACACGCCGTCGCGGCCCTGCCCTCCTACGACCACGTCGTCGTGGTCGTCTACGAGAACAAGCAGTACGGGGAGATCATCGGGAGCGCGAACGCCCCGTACATCAACCAGCTGGCGAACGGCGGCGCGAGCCTGACCGGCATGAAGGCACTCACGCACCCCAGCCAGCCGAACTACTTCAACCTCTTCTCCGGGTCCACGCAGGGCATCACCGGGGACGGCTGCTACACCCCGCAGTCGATGACGGCACCGAACCTGGGCCAGGAGTTGATCGCGTCCGGCAGGACCTTCGCGACGTACAACGAAGACCTGCCGGGCGAGGGTTCCACGGTCTGTACCAGCGGCCAGTACGCGCAGAAGCACAACCCGTGGTTCGCCTTCAAGAACGTGCCGCTGAACACCGGGAAGACATGGGCGCAGTTCCCCCGGAACGACTTCGCGGCGCTGCCCGACCTGTCCTTCGTCGTCCCCAACCAGTGCAACGACATGCATTCGTGCTCCGTCGCCACCGGGGACACCTGGACGAGGAACAACATCGACGCCTATGCGCAGTGGGCGAAGGCCAACAACAGTCTGCTGGTGCTCACCTGGGACGAGGACAACTACCTCGGGTCGAACCAGATCGCCACCGTCTTCCACGGCGCGAAGGTCAGGACGGGCAAGTACGCCACCGCCTACAACCACCACCACCTGCTGCGGACCCTCGAGGACCTCTTCGGCACGGCGACGCACGCGGGCAACGCGGCCAACGTCCAGCCGATCAGCGAGGTGTTCGACACCGCGACGCAGCCCACGCCCACGCCCACGCCGACGCCGACACCGACCCCGACGCCCACCCCCACCCCGACCGCGGGCGGTCTGAAGCTGGCCGACCCGGGCCCGCAGACCTGCGCCTTCAACCAGTCCTGCACGGTCCGGCTCAGCGCCACCGGCGGCAGCCCACCGGTCCGGTACGCCGCCACCGGCCTGCCCTGGGGCCTGAGCGTCGACGCTGCCACCGGCCGGATCAGCGGCAGGCCCTGGTCCGTCGGCACCCTGCAGATCACCGCGACGGCGACCGACTCCGCGGGCACGACCGTCACGGCCCCCTTCCCGCTCACCGTCACCTGGTTCTGACCGAACCCGACCCGGCTCGGAGGCATCCGTGTACCTGTCGACCGGCCGGGCCGCGGACGCGCCCTCGGGCACCGCGGCCGCCCAGGGCCCCCTGCGGGCCGTCCCCGGCACGGTGTTCGCACTCGGGCTGGTCAGCCTGCTCACGGACGTCTCCGCGGAGATGGTCACCGCCGTCCTGCCGCTGTACCTGATGGCCGGACTCGGCATGTCTCCGCTGGCGTTCGGCGCCCTGGACGGTCTCCACCAGGGCGCCACCGCGCTGCTGCGCCTCGCGGGCGGCCGGATCTCCGACCGCACCCGCCGCCACAAACTGGTCGCCGGCACCGGCTACGCCCTCTCGGCCGTGTGCAAGGCGGCGCTGCTCGTCGTCACCACGCCCTGGTCGGTTGCGGCGGTGCTCGCCGCCGACCGGACCGGAAAGGGGCTGCGCACCGCCCCCCGCGACGCGCTGATCTCGCTGGCGGCACCTCCCGGGGTGCAAGGTCGCGCCTTCGGCGTGCACCGGGCGCTCGACACGACGGGCGCGCTGCTGGGGCCGCTCGCCGCCTTCGGGGTGCTGTGGGTGGCGGTGGACGGGTACGCGGCGGTGTTCACCGTGAGCTGCTGCGTGGCCGTCCTGGGCGTGGTGGTGCTCGCGCTGTTCGTGCGCCGGGCCCCGGCGCCCGCGGCCCCCCGCTCCCCGGCGTCACCGCCCGTACGCTCCCTCCTGCGGATCGCCGGCCTGCGGAGACTGTGCCAGACCACCACCGTGCTGGGCGTGTTCACCGTCGGCGACGCTTTCCTCTACCTGCTGCTCCAGCGCCGCCTGGAGCTTTCGGCCGCGTACTTCCCGCTCCTGCCGGTCGGGACGGCGGCCGTGTTCCTGCTGGCGGCGGTGCCCGTGGGGCGGCTCGCGGACCGGGTGGGGCGCGGCCGGGTGTTCCTCGGCGGGCACCTGGCCCTGCTCGGCGCCTGTCTGCTGCTCCTGGCCCCGCTGCCGGAGGGGGCGCTGCTGGTCGTCGGTGTGCCCACGGCGCTCGGCCTGTTCTACGCGGCGACCGACGGGGTGCTGATGGCCGCGGCCGGGCCGCTGCTCCCGGCCGGTCTGCGCACGACGGGGCTGGCGGTGCTCCAGACGGCGCAGGCGCTGGCCCGGTTCGGGGGTTCCCTGCTGTTCGGGGCGGCCTGGACGCTGTGGGGACCGGCTGCGGCGCTGGGTGCGGCCGCGGGCGGGCTGCTGCTGTCGCTGGCGGCGGTCACCGTGTCCGGCGGGCTGCGGGCGGGCAAGCCGTCGTAGGGTCGCCGCATGACTCTCGAAGGCAGGGTGGCCCTCGTCGCGGGGGCGACGCGCGGCGCGGGCCGGGGCATCGCGGTGCAGTTGGGCGCGCAGGGTGCGACCGTGTACGTGTCGGGGCGCAGCACGCGGGGCCGGCGTTCGGAGTACGACCGGCCCGAGACGATCGAGGAGACCGCCGAGCTGGTCACGGCGGCGGGAGGCCGGGGGATCGCGGTGGTCGCCGACCATCTGGTGCCGGCGGAGGTCGAGGCGCTGGTCGGGCGGATCGACTCGGAACACGGCCGGCTCGACGTCCTGGTGAACGACGTCTGGGGCGGTGAGCTGCTCTTCGAGTGGGACAGCACGGTCTGGGAACACGACCTGGACAAGGGCCTGCGGCTGCTGCGGCTGGCGGTGGACACGCACGCCATCACGAGCCATTGCGCGCTGCCGCTGCTGCTGCGCGAACCGGGCGGCCTGGTGGTGGAGATGACGGACGGCACCGCCGATTACAACGCGACCCGCTACCGGGTCTCCTTCTTCTACGACATCGCCAAGTCGGCGGTGCTGCGGATGGCGTTCGCGCTCGGGCACGAGCTGGGCCCGCGCGGGGCCACGGCCGTGGCGCTGACCCCGGGCTGGCTGCGCTCGGAGATGATGCTCGACGCCTTCGGCGTGACGGAGGAGAACTGGCGGGACGCGCTGACCACGGTCCCGCACTTCGCGATCTCCGAGACTCCGGCGTACGTGGGCCGCGCGGTGGCGGCCCTCGCCGCCGACCCGGAGGTCTCCCGCTGGAACGGCCGGTCCCTCTCCAGCGGGCAGCTGGCCCGGGTCTACGGCTTCACCGACCTGGACGGCAGCCGCCCGGACGCCTGGCGCTACCTGGTCGAAGTCCAGGACCCCGGCCACCCGGCCGACCCCACCGGCTACCGCTGAGGGCCGTCCCGCATTCCCCCATGGAAGCGGCGCACGGCGTCGGGTGCGGTGCACCGCAAGGCGGAGGGGAGCCCCCGTACTGGGCACATTCGGGCGTTGCGACCACGCAGCGAGGTGCCGTAGCCGGCGTCGTGCGCCCGCCGGGGATCACGGGACAGCCCTCAGCCGGGCACGCTCCGGCCCGTGTCCTTCGGCTCCTGCCGGGCGGCGAGGCGGTGGGTGAGGCCGTCCAGGACGCATTGGAGTCCGAAGGTCCAGATCGTTCCGGGGTGGTAGCCCGCGACCGCGGTGCCGACGCGGCCGGCGAGCGGGTAGCGGTCGGGGTCGAGGGCGCGTTCCAGCAGCGGCGCGCTGACGGCCCACCAGTCCTCCTGGCTCTGGCGACTGTTGTGGTCGGCGTCGTCGGCGGCGGCCAGCGCGTTGGCGTGCACGAAGCCGAGCAGGTGCGTCAGGGCGGCGTCCATCTCGGTGTCGGTGAGCCCGATCCCGTCGAAGGCCGCCAGTTCGTACTCGTACTTCCCGATCACTCCGGGGCCCAGCGGCGGGCGGGTGACGGCCAGGTCCGCGATCCAGGGGTGGCGCAGCATCAGGTCCCGGTTGTCCTCGGCGATCCGAGTGACATGGACCTGCCAGGGCTCGCCCTGGTCCGCCGTCCCGCGTTCCATGTGCAGGTACGCGTCGTCGAGCATCAGGTCGAGCAGTTCGGCCTTGCCGGGGACGTACGTGTAGACGGTCATCGGGGTCACGCCGAGGCGTTGCGCCAGCGCCCGCATGGTCAGGGCGGTCAGCCCCTCCTCGTCGGCGAGGGCGGTCGCGGCCCGCACGACGGCGTCCACGCTGAGGCCCTGCCGCGGGCCGCGCCGGCCGGCCTGCGCCGGCTGCCCGGGCTCGCGCCACAGCAGCTCCAGCGTGCGGACGGGGTCTCCCGCCCCGCTCCGGTCCTTCACCATGTCGCGGCCTCCGAGCATTCACCGTTAATTGACTACACCGTATAGAGTACAGCGTATAGAGTAAAGCGCAGAGAGTAAGCCGAGACGCCGCACCTCGAGGAGTTCCGTGCACATCGCCGCCGACAACCACCAGGTCATCCAGGTACGAGGAGCCCGCGAGAACAACCTCGCCGACATCTCGCTGGACATCCCCAAGCGTCGCCTGACGGTCTTCACCGGCGTCTCCGGATCCGGTAAGTCCTCGCTCGTCTTCGGCACCATCGCCGCCGAGTCACAGCGGATGATCAACGAGACGTACACCGCCTTCCTCCAGTCCTTCATGCCGGCCCTCGGCCGGCCGGACGTGGACGGACTGCACAACCTCAGCGCGGCCATCGTGGTCGACCAGGAGCGGATGGGCGCGGGTTCGCGCTCCACCGTGGGGACCGCCACCGACGCCTACACCATGCTGCGCATCATCTACTCCCGTGTCGGTACGCCCCACATCGGTACGTCCAGCGCGTTCAGCTTCAACAACCCTGACGGGATGTGCCCCCGCTGCGAGGGCGTCGGCGAGGTCTCCGACATCGACGTGGACCAGCTCGTCGACCGCGAACTCTCGCTCAACGAGGGCGCGATCACCGTCCCCGGCTTCGCCGTGGGCTCCTGGTACTGGCAGAACATGGCGAACTCCGGCTTCTACTCCCCCGACACCAAGCTCAAGGACTTCACCGAGCAGGAGTGGGCCGACTTCCTCCACAAGGGCTCGGTGAAGGTGAAGCCGGGCGCGAACGGCTTCACCTACGAGGGCCTGATCACCAAGATCACCCGGCTCTACCTGGCCAAGGACCGCGAGTCCATGCAGCCGCACATCCGGGCCTTCGTGGACCGCGCGGTGGTCTTCACCGCCTGCCCCGACTGCGGCGGCGCCCGCCTCTCGGCGGCCGCGCTGTCCTCGCGCATCCACGGCGTGAACATCGCCGAGTGCGCGTCGATGCAGATCAGCGAACTGGCCGGGTTCGTACGCCGGATCGAGGAGCCCTCGGTGGCGCCGATGCTGGCCAACCTGCGGGGCCTGCTCGACTCCCTCGTCGAGATCGGCCTGGGCTACCTCAGCCTGGACCGCCCCTCCGGCACGCTGTCCGGCGGCGAGGCCCAGCGCGTGAAGATGGTGCGGCACCTGGGCTCCTCCCTCACCGACGTCACGTACGTCTTCGACGAGCCCACCACCGGCCTGCACCCCCACGACATCCAGCGGATGAACGACCTCCTGCTGCGGCTGCGCGACAAGGGCAACACCGTGCTGGTCGTGGAGCACAAGCCCGAGGTCATCGCCATCGCCGACCACGTCGTCGACCTCGGCCCGGGCGCGGGCACGGCGGGCGGACAGCTCTGCTACAGCGGGGACGTGGCCGGGCTGCGCACCTCCGGCACCCTCACCGGGCGCCATCTCGGACACCGGGCGCGCCTGAAGGAGTCGGTGCGCGCGCCGCGAGGCCACCTGTCGGTCAAGGGCGCCGACCTGCACAACCTCAAGGACGTCAGCGTGGACGTGCCGCTCGGCGTGCTGACGGTGGTGACCGGTGTCGCCGGATCCGGCAAGAGCTCCCTGATCCACGGCTACCTGGCCGGGCGCGAAGGGGTGGTGGTGGCCGACCAGTCGCCGATCCGCGGTTCGCGCCGGTCCAACCCGGCCACCTACACCGGGCTGCTGGGGCCGATCCGGACCGCCTTCGCCAAGGCCAACGGCGTCAAGGCGGCACTGTTCAGCGCGAATTCGGAGGGTGCCTGCCCGAAGTGCAACGGCCTCGGGCTCGTCTACACCGACCTGGCGATGATGGCCGGGGTGGCCACGGTCTGCGAGGAGTGCGAGGGCAAGCGCTTCACCCCCGAGGTCCTGACGTACCGGCTGCGCGGCAAGAACATCAGCGAGGTGCTGAACATGCCGGTGGCGGAGGCGCACGAGTTCTTCGCCACCGGCCAGGCCCGGACCGTCCTCGGGCGGCTGGCCGACGTGGGCCTGTCGTACGTGCGCCTCGGCCAGCCGCTCAACACCCTGTCGGGCGGCGAGCGGCAGCGGCTGAAGCTCGCGATCAGCATGGCGGAGAAGTCCTCCACCTACATCCTGGACGAGCCGACGACCGGACTGCACATGGCCGATGTCGACAAGCTGCTGGCCCTGCTGGACCGGCTCGTCGACGACGGCAACTCGGTGATCGTCATCGAGCACCACCAGGCCGTGATGGCGCACGCCGACTGGCTGATCGACATCGGTCCCGGCGGCGGGCACTCCGGCGGCCGGGTCGTCTTCGAGGGCACCCCGGCGGCCCTGGTGGCCGACGGGGACACCCTGACCGCCCGCCACCTGCGGGAATACGTGGGCAGCGGCGCATAGGCCGGTGCGGAGCGGCGGCCTCCGCGCCCTCCGTGGGGCGGGCCCGTCCCGGGCGGGCCCGTCCCGGGCGGGGCCGTCCCGGGACGGGCCGCCTCCTTTCCCCACCCCCGGGAGGGCTACGGCAGGCGCAGGTCACGGTCCTCACCGAGCGGGGCGAAGAACCGCTCCACGTCGGCCTCGGTGACCTCGGCGAGCGTCGGCGGGGACCAGCGCGGGGCGCGGTCCTTGTCGACGACCTGTGCCCGGATGCCCTCCACCAGGTCGGGCGAGGTGAGCGCGTTGCAGGAGACCCTGAACTCCTGGGCCAGCGCCTGCTCCAGCGTCTCGAGGGCCGCGGCCCGGCACACGGCGGCGAGGGTGGCCTTCAGCGCGGTCGGGGACTTGGCCAGGATCGTCCCGGCGGCTTCCTTCGCCTCCGGCTCACCCTGGCCGAGCAGCCGTTCCACGATCTCCTCGACCGTGTCGGCCGCGTAGCAGTGGTCGATCCAGGAGCGCCGGCCGGCGAGCACCCCGGGTGCGGGCGTGGCGGCGTACCGCGGCAGCACCTCGTGGGCGGGGGCCTGCGCGAGCGCGGCGGTCAGCTCCGGGAGGCGTTCGGCGGGTACGAAGTGGTCGGCGAGCCCGCACAGCAGCGCGTCCGCGGCGCCCACGGCGGTGCCGGTGAGGGCGAGGTGGGTGCCGAGGCGGCCGGGGGCGCGCGCGAGGAGCCAGGTCCCGCCGACGTCCGGGACGAAACCGATGCCGGTCTCCGGCATCGCGACGCGGGAGCGTTCGGTGACGACCCGGACGCTGCCGTGGGAGGAGACGCCGACGCCGCCGCCCATGACGATGCCGTCCATGAGGGCGACGTAGGGCTTGGGGTAGCGGGCGATGCGCGCGTTGAGCCGGTACTCGTCGCGCCAGAAGCCGGTGGAGGCGGTGGTCCCGGCCTTGGCGTCGTCGTGGATGGCCCGGATGTCGCCGCCCGCACACAGTCCGCGCTCGCCGGATCCGCGGATGAGGACCTGCGCCACGGCGGGGTCGTCCGCCCAGGCGTCGAGCGCTTCGGCGATCCGGAGCACCATGGGGTGGGTGAGGGCGTTGAGGGCCCGGGGCCGGTTGAGGACGACCACACCGGTCCGCCCCTCGACGCGGAACAGGACGGCGTCGTCGGCGGAGGGGTCGTGGGCGTCGGTCTCGGATACGGTTTTCACGGCGCTCAGTATGTCCGCGACGCCCGGCGGCGGCCCGGGTGCCTCAGTCGCGCGGCCGGGACCGGTGGGCCCGCCAGGCGTCCAGGGCGTCCGGGCGGGCGCCGCCGGGGTGCCGGACGTACCAGTCGCGCAGGAAGCGGTTGAACTCGAACTGCGCTCCGACCTCCTGGGGTTCGGCCGCCCGGGCCCGGGTCGCGTGCCAGTGCTCCACGGCCTCGGCGAGGGTGTGTCCCGCGTGTCCGGCGACGTACTCGCGCATGAAGGCGTCGAAGTGGAAGCCGGGGCCGATCTCCCGTGCGAAGTACTCCCGCAGCACCTGGCTGCAGCGCTGCCCCTGTGGGATCACCGTCGTCCCGTCGACGGGTGCGGTGAGCTGGCGTCCCGCGGCACGGCGGGGTGCGGCGGGCCCCGGGGGTGCCGGCACGGGCAGGCCGTCGAGCGCGGCGGCGAGGCGGGCGGTGACGGCGGCCTTCCCGCCCCGGACCGGTACGCCCATCTGCCGTGCCAGCACGGTCAGTTCGGCCAGGGTCCAGTACCAGCGCAGCAGCTCCGCCCCGGTCAGCGCCGTCGACAGGAGGGGACGGACCTCCCCCATGTTCGTACTCATGTTCGCATTCTAGGGGGTTTGCAGGTCCTGCCGGTTCCTCGACGTCGTGCGCGACATGGGGGTGATCAGCCGGGGTGCGGCCCGCACCGTCTGACAGGCTTTCCTCTCCGACCGAGCGCCCGGGGCGCCCCCGCCGCACCCGGCTCCCAAGGAGACCGCATGCCCGCCGACCCGATCTTCCCGCGCATCGGCAAGGTCAGCACCACCGACGAGGTCATCGCCGCCCTGCGCCCCTGACCGTCCGCTCGGGCCGCCCGCTCGGGCCGCCCGGTCCCGCGAACGGGGTGGCCCAGGGCCGTTCAGGCCGTAACCGCGGGGGCTCCCACGGGTTAGTCAGCAGCGCGGGAGACGAGGGAGTACGCATGGCACAGCAGCACACGACGTCCCTGCGGCTGCGCCTGCGGTACCGGTTCGACACCCTGGTGGCGGGCGGTACCACCCCGCTGATCGGGTGGCTGGCGCTCGGCTGCCTGGCGGTCGTGGTCCCGGCGAGCGCGGTGCTCGTCTGGGCCGACCGGGCCTCCCCGGCGACCCTGTCGGGGCGGCTCACGGCCGTATGGGTCAGCGTCGGACAGACCCTCAAGCTCGGGGGTGCGGTCGGCTCGCCCCTGTACGTGCTGGCCTCGGTGACGCTCGCCCTGGTCGCCCTGCTGTTCGTGTCGACGCTGGTCAGTCTGATCACCACCGGCATCAACCAGCGCCTCATGTCGCTGCGGCGCGGGCACTCCACCGTGCTGGAGGCGGGACACACCGTCGTCCTGGGCTGGTCCGACCAGATCTTCCCGGTGGTCGCCGAGCTCGTCGCGGCCAACGCCAACCAGCGCCGGTCCGCCATCGCCGTCCTCGCCCCGAAGGACAAGGTGGACATGGAGGACGAGATCGCCACGGGCCTCGACGCCACGGGAACCCGAACGGGCGCCGGCGCCACACGGATCATCTGCCGCAGCGGACCCACCACCGACCCGACGGTCCTGGCCCGGGTGAGCCCGCAGACGGCGAAGGCCGTTCTCGTGCTGCCGCCCGACGGGGACTGCGGCGACGCCCACGTCGTGAAGACCCTCCTCGCCCTCGACGCCGCGCTCCCCCGCCCGCGCGACGCGGTGGTGGTCGCCGCGGTCCGCGACACCCGTAACCACCTCACGGCCACGCTGGCGGCCGGGCCCGGCGGACACGTGCTGTGCGCCGACGAGATCATCGCCCGGCTCCTCGTCCAGACCGCCCGGCAGCCCGGACTCTCCCTCGTCTACCAGGACCTGCTGGACTTCGCCGGGGACGAGTTCTACACGGCGCCCGCCGCGGGACTCGCCGGGCGGACCTTCGGCGAGGCCCTCCTGGCGTTCACCACGTCCTCGGCGGTCGGCCTCCTGCACCCCGACGGCCGTGTCGCGCTCAATCCGGACCCCGGTACGGAGATCGGCGAGGGCGACCGGATCGTCCTGGTCTCCGAGGACGACGACACGGCCGTGACGGAGCCGGCGGGCCCCTGGGTCGACGAGGACGCGATCGTCACCGCCCGCCCCCGGCCCCGCTTCGCCGAACGCCTGCTCCTCCTCGGATGGAACCGGCGCGCCCCGCTCGTCGTCGAGCAGCTCGACGAATTCGTCAGCGCCGGCACCACCCTGGACGTCGTGGCCCTCGGCGACGAGGCGACGCTGCGGGCCGCCGCCGGGATCGCGGCGGCCCGCAGCCGTCTCGACGTGACCTTCCACAGCGGGGACATCACCGACCCGGACGTCCTGGCCAAGCTGGACGTGCCCGCGTACGACAGCGTGATCGTGATCGGCGAGACGGACCGCGAGAGCACCGCCCGGGCCACGCCGCCCGAAGCGGTCCCGCCCGCCTTCGCCCCGGGGTCCGGGAGCGGCACGGACGACGACAGGACGCTGGTGACGCTGCTGCACCTGCGCGCCATCGGGGAGGCCGCGGGCTGCGAACTCCCGCTCACCACCGAAATGTCGGACGACGCCAACCGTCTGCTGGCCCCCGCGCGGGCGGGCGCCGACTTCATCGTCAGCGGCCGCCTGATCAGCCTGCTGATGACGCAGATCTCGGAGAGCGGGCATCTGTCCGCCGTCTTCGAGGAGTTGTTCAGGGCGGAGGGCAGCGAGTTCTACCTGAGGCCCGTGGCGGACTACGTGCGGACCGACCGGGAGGTCGCGTTCGCCACGCTGGTCGAGTCGGCGCGCCGCCGCCGGGAGTGCGCGGTCGGCTACCGCCTGCGGGCAGAGGCCGCCACCGCCCCCGCGTACGGCGTGCGGCTCAATCCCGACAAGCGGCAGCGGGTCCGCTTCGGCGAGCACGACTGGGTGGTCGTGCTCGCCGAGAGCTGAGGCGGGCCCGGGCCGGCCGGGCCCGTGCTCACCCCGAGGTGTGGACCTCCAGCGCGGTGCGCACCGCGGACTCGAGGGCGCCCTCGATCCACGCCGGCTTGACGGAGGTGTGGCAGCCGGCGAAGTGCAGGTTCCCCTCGGGCCCGCGCACGTGCGGGAAGAGCTCGGTGTGCTGGCCCGGCAGCAGTACGGAGGCCTCCCCGTAGGCGTACGGGTCCCGCATCCAGGACTGGGTGCGGCCGACGCCCGTGTAGAACACCTCGATCCGCTGCCCGAACACCTCCTGGACGCCGGCCAGGGCGCGGGGGTAGCGCTCGTCGTCGTCGAGGGAGTCCCACTTCAGGGCGTCGTCCGACCAGCTGTAGGAGGCGAGCACGACCCCGCCCGGGCTGCCCTCGACGGGGTGGGAGGGCTGGAACATGAAGCGGTTGGGGTTGTCGGTGGCGGAGCCGCCGCCGATGACTCCGGCGGCCTCGGGCTGGTCGCGGCCGCGGCTGCGGCAGGCCGCGTAGTGCGCCCGCTGGGCACCGGAGATACCGCTGCGCGGTACGGAGGAGTGCGCGCCCAGCAGCGCGCCGTCCTCCGGGGTCCGCCCGAGCTGGTACTTGCGGTACAAGCCGGGCTGTACGGCTTCCAGTTCGCGCTTCCAGTCCGCCTCGTCGAACTCCCACCAGCGGCGGCTGAACTCCAGCAGCACCTTGGTGGCCGCGTCGTAGTGCAGTTCGGTGATCGCGCGGCGCTTGCCGTAGGAGAGCGCGGGGGTGACCGGGATGTGGCGCAGTCCGGAGAACGGGACGGTGATGATCGCGGCGTCGGCGGTGAAGGTCTCCCGCTGCACGGGGCGGCCGCCGCGGCCCTCGGAGACGGTGTCGACGGTGACCCCGCCCTCCCCGTGGGTGATCCGGGTGGCACGGCGGTCGAGCCGCACGATGTCCTCGACCCGGGCGTAGAGCGCGTCGGCCAGGGTGGCGGTGCCGCCGGGCAGTTCGAAGAAGGCGGTGTCGGGGCTGATGAGCGAGGCCCCGATGAAGCTGTGCACGAAGGCGAGGTGGAGCCGGGAGGTGAGGTTCTCGACGGTTCCGATCAGGTCGATCGTGCGCTCGTCGAGCTGCGCCTCCTCGGTGAGGTAGCGGTACATCGACATGTGGCCGTAGCGCTGGAAGATGCGGGCCCAGCCCTCGACGAGCGCCTTGTCCTTCTTGCCCTCGATCTCCCTGCGCACGGGGGCGAAGGCGTTCCGGACGATCTGCGCGGCGGGGATCCCCTCGTACGCCGCGGGCACCCCGAAGGAGCGGTTCAGGGTCTGTGGTGCGCGCGCGTAGTCGGCGCGGCGGACACGCACGCCGTTGACGAAGATCCAGGTGCGGTACGCGGGACGGCCGGAGCCGTCGACGTCGACGAGGTGGAAGCGCCTGCGCTTCAGGCCGAGACTGTCGATCAGGCCGGTGACCAGGGGGTGGCTGTCGGGGATCCGCATGGCGCCGGCCTCGGCGTACTGCTTGGGGTCGGCGAAGGCGGCGGGGGACTTCTCGTGTCCGCCGGTGCGGAAGGTCTTGATCCGGCCGCCGACGCGGTTGCCGTTGGCCTCGATGACCGTGACCTGGTGCCCGGCCCCGCGCAGCAGGTGGGCGGCGGTCAGGCCGGCCGGCCCTGCGCCGACGACCAGCACCTTCCTGCGGGGCATGCGGGAGCGCGGCAGGCCGTTCCTGAGGAGGATGTCCGCGTAACCGGGCACCAGGGGCTCGTCGTCGTCCCCCCGTACGAGGACGGCCCGCGCCACGGTGAGGCAGGTCTCCCAGTCGGGGCGCGCGGATCCGGACGGCACCTGCGGGGTGCCGGCGGACGCGGTGGCGACCGTGAGGGCGCCGGCTCCCGCGGCCACGGCCGCTCCGGCGGCTGCGATGACCGTGCGACGGGAGGGTCGGCGGGCGGGGTCCGCCGCGGGCCCGGAGTCGGGGTCGGTGCCGGGGCCTGCACCGGGGTCGGGCATCGGGGAAGAGTCGATGATCATGAGGTAACTGTCCCGGCCCCCGGGCGCCCCGGACGCCGAAAGCCGCCCCGCCCGTGAATGATCACCCGGACGTGCGGTCCGGCCCGCACGGCGCTGACGCACGGGCATTCGTACGTCGGCGTGCGCTCAGCGCACCAGCCGCACCCGCTGGCTGGTGAGTTCGTACCGGGCCCCGACCACGGCCAGCGTCCCGGCGGCGACCCGGGCGGCCATCTCGGGCTCCGCGGCCAGCCTCTCCCGTACCAGCCGTACGTTCGCGGTGATCGCGGCATCGATCCGCGCGGCTCCCGGCAGCCCGCGGTCGATGGCGGGGCGGATCTGGTCGACCAGGTACTGCATGTGCCCCGGGAGGGGAGGTCCGCCCTCCGCCGCCCGCACGGCCGCGCCGACGGCCCCGCACGACTGGTGCCCCAGGATGACGACGAGCGGGATGCGCAGCTCCAGGACGCCGTAGGTGATGCTCCCGAGGACCGCCTCGTCCAGGACCTCGCCCGCCGAGCGCACGGTCAGCAGATCACCGAGGCCCTGGTCGAAGACCAGCTCCGGCGGGACCCGGGAGTCGACGCAGCCGAGGACCACGGCGAACGGGTGCTGGCCGGCGACCAGAGTGCGCCGCACGGTCCGCGTCTGGTCGGGGTGCCGCTCGTGGTAGGTCCGCCAGCGCCCGTTCCCCGTCACCAGTTGGCGGAGCGCCGCTTCGGGGGTGGTGGGCCGCGATCCGGCCCCGCCCCCGGGCGGCGGGGCCATGGGCACCTGGGTGGAGCCGGCCACCAGCCCGGCCCCGACGGCGGCCACACCCGTCAGCACCGCCCGGGCCAGCCGGCGCCGTCCCGGGACCTCTCGACCTTCAGCTTCGACACTCACATCGGGACAAACTATGCATTTTCCATCGCCCGGTTCCGCAGGACACGTCCCCGTTTCAGTCGAGCCCGGAGCGCGCCCGGGTGACGGCGGCGGTGCCGGTCCAGGGGCGGGTGCCGGCGTGCGTGCCCCTGCCCGTGTCCGTGTCGCCGTCCGTGTCCGCGTCGGTGTCGTGCAGGAACCCTCCCGACTGGTGCTTCCACAGCTTCGCGTACGCGCCCCCGGTGGCGAGGAGCTCCTGGTGCGAGCCCTGTTCCACGATCCGGCCGCGGTCGAGGACGACCAGCCGGTCCATGGTGGCCACCGTGCTCAGCCGGTGTGCCACCACCAGGGCCGTCCGGCCCTCCATGAGCCGCCACAGCGCCTCCTGGACGAGGAGCTCGCTCTCGGAGTCCAGGGCGCTGGTCGCCTCGTCGAGCAGCAGGATCGGCGCGTCGCGCAGGACGGCCCGGGCGAGGGCGACCCGCTGGCGCTGTCCGCCGGACAGTTTGACGCCGCGTTCGCCCACCATGGTGTCGAATCCGTCCGGGAGCGCGTCGGCGAATTCGGTGACGTGCGCGGCCTCCGCCGCACGCCGGATCTCGGCCTCGGTGGCGCCCGGCCGGGCGAACGCGATGTTGTCCCGCAGCGTGCGGTGGAACATCGCCGGGTCCTGCGGGACGTAGGCGAGCCGACTGCGCAGGTCCGCCTGGCGCAGGCGGCTGATGTCCTGACCCCCGATCAGGATCCGGCCGCCGTCCACGTCCGTCATCCGCAGCAGCAGCCGGGTGAGCGTGGTCTTGCCGCCTCCGGAGCGGCCCACGAGACCGATCTTCGACCCCCCGGGCACGTCCAGTTCCAGGCCTTCGAAGAGCGGCCGCCCTCCACCGTGGGCGAAGTTCACCCGTTCGAACCGGACGCCCGAGCCCTCGGTCCGCAGCGGTTCCGGCGTCGCCGGGTCGAGCACCGTGGGCGGCTGCAGCAGCAGTTCGGTGAACTGCGCGGCCTCCGTCATCGAGCTCTCCAGACGGCGGTAGATCTGGTTGAACTCGAACATGATGCGGGTCGCGTTGGCGTAGTAGGTGAAGGCGACGATGATCGCCTCCACCCCGTGCTCGCCCGCGCCGAGGGCGACGGCGAGCACCAGGCCCAGCACGTTGGTCAGTACGGACAGCGGTGCGACCAGCGTGTCGATGCGCAGGTTGCCGTAGTCCCACGAACGCAGCGTCAGCCGCCGCGACTGCGCGACGCGCGAACGGTGTTCGGCCGCCTCACGGTCCTCGGCGGCGAACGCCCGGACCGTGTCCATGTTCATCAGGCTGTCGGCGACGTGCCCCGAGACACGGGCGATCGCCTCCTCGCGCTGGGCGACGAGCGTCTGGCGGCGGCGGATGAGGGGCGTGACGCAGACCGCCGTCAGGGTGATCAGCGTCAGCAGGCCGACCACGAGCATCGGGTCGTACTGCCACAGCACCACCGACGCGAAGAGCAGCGGTACGAAGCTGCCCATGACCGAGAAGGTCAGCGTGTCGACGAACTCCTCGAAGCGGGAGGCGAAACTCAGGACCCGTTTGGTCAGCGACCCGGCGAAGTTGTCGTGGAAGAACGCCGCGTCCTTCGCGAACAGCTCGTCCATGCCGATGACGTAGAGGTGCTCGATGCCGTGGGCGTCGAGGCGGTTCAGGCAGTGCAGCCCGATCCGCCAGAGCGTCTCGGCGAGCAGCAGCACCCCGGCGAAGCCGAGGACGTAGGGCAGCATCGCGTCGAAGCCGGAGCCGCCTCCCCCGGCGACCCGGCCGACGAGCTTCGCGACGATCAGTGGCGCGATGTAGAAGATGCCGATGTTGCCCAGCGCCGGGAGCAGCATGGCCGGGACGGTGACCCGGCGCAGGCGCGCCAGTTCCCGTCCGTAGTAGCGAAGTGCGAGGAGGACCGAACCCCTGCTCGGCATGTTTTCGTGCGCTTTTGGCGATCCCATCCCAAACCCTGTGTTGTCGGACCAGCAGGACAAGGGTCGGAGTGTCCCGTACGGGCGCGGGGGCGGTCCACGCGTTTTCCGGGCTTCCGGGACGGTGGCGATGCCTCGTCCCGGACACGACCGCGCCCCGGGCTTCCGTGCGGGACGGAGGCCTCGGGGAGTGGACCGCGAGGGGCCGGTGGGGTGGGCCGGTCAGCAGCTGCGGATGCCGGGGGCCGGGTCGGCACCCACGTTCACGTTGCCGGCCGTAGGGTGCGGCCCCGGCTGTCCCGGCGGTGCCGAGCAGGGAGAGAGCCGCGCCGAGCACCGGCCCCGTCGCCGCCGCCCGGTGGATCGCTTCGCCATCGTGTGCCCCTCTGTCATGAACGCGTGCTGTTCGGCTCCACGACGGACGGGGCGGTGCGTCCGTACGACCGCGTCGCGGGCCGCGTTCACGGATTCCTTCCGGTCAGAACGTGCAGTCGGCGACGTGTGCCAGGTGCTCGTCGCCCGTGATGTAGACGTTGTTCACCCAGCCCCACGGTCCGCTCGGCGATTCCACGTACGTCCACCACCGGCTGCTGTAACCCGAGTCGCTGACGAGCTCACCCTGCTTCTGGCAGTAGGCGGTCACGGTGGTCCGGGACACGGTCGCCACGACCTGGCAGTTCTGTCGGGAGGGAAAGGTCTTGCACCGTTCGAAGGGGATTCCCGAGTCGGCGTTGCGGACGTTGACTCCGGTCGCCCACACGTGGACCTTGGTGAAGTCCACCGCCACGGTCCCGGCAACTGCGGTCCGGACGGCCGCCGTCGGCTGCTCGGTCGCCGACGCGGTCGCGGGACCGGCCAGCGCCGCGGCGCCGGCGAGGAAGGCCGCGGTCAGGGCGCGGACCGTGCGTGGTGACATGTTCGTCATGGTGGAGGCCTCTTCCGGCAGTGGTCGCGGGCGGCGGGTGCCGCGCCGTTCACACCGGCGACGGGGAGTGGCCGCCTCTCGTATGAGTGCCGGTGGGTGCCGGTGCGTACCCGGGCCCGATTCCACGGCGTACGGTGGCTGCCTCAGCGCCCCGGGGCGCCCCCCGGCTCCGGGAGTTCCAGCGCTTCGCGGGTGCCGAGCCGGCGGAAGACCTCGTACGCCTCCTGCTCGCACTCGCGTGCCGTTCCGGTCCCGCCCTGGGCCAGTGCGGCGCGGGCCAGGTCCCGCAGGGTGCGGGCACGCCACAGCGGCAGCTGCAGCTTGTCCCACAGCCCGAGGGACTGTCGCAGGGTCTCGGTCGCCGTCTCCCAGTCGGACGCGGCGAGATGCCACTCGCCGAGGGTGCGCAGGACGAGGGCCTCGCCGAACATGTCCTGACGTTTGCGGGTGATCTCCAGACACCGGTCGAGCCGCTGCCGGGGCTCGGTCATCCGGCCCTGCCGGAACTCGGCCTTGGCCAGCGACAGGCCGGCGTACATGACGCCGTAGGCGTCGTCCGTCTCCTCGAAGATGGCGAGGGACTCCCGCAGCAGGGCCTCCGCGCCCGCCATGTCACCCCGCGCCCGGCGGCACAGGCCCAGTGAGCGCAGTGCGAGCGCCTCGCCGTGCCGGTCCCGGGCGGTGACGTACAGGCGGTGGGCGTGGGAGAGCGCCTCCCACGCCTCGTCGTCGCGGCCCTGCTCCCGGTGGACGTATCCGATGCCGTACAGCACATGGGCCATGGACGAGATGTCCTCCGCCTCCCGGTACTGTTCGAGCGCCGAGGTCAGCAGGGGCAGCGCCTCGTCGAAGCGGGCCTGTTCGCGGCGGGCGGCGCCCATCCCGGCCCGCGCGCCCGCGCTGCCGGTGCGTACGGACCGCTCCTCGAACAGGCGCAGCGCCCGGGCGAAGAACTCGTAAGCCTCGTCGAAGCGGTCCTGCTCCAGGCGGAGTTGACCCAGACCGTTCAGCAGCCAGGCCTCGCCCTCGACGTCCCCGCCCCGGCGTACCGCCGCCAGGGCCGCGTCGTGGGAACGGGACCATGCGTCGAACTGGTTGTAGAGGGCCGCGGAGGCGGCCATGAGGGTGGCGGCGAGTTCGCGGGCGGCGTCGAACATTCCGTGGTCCGCGCAGTGGATGACGGCGGCCAGCAGACACGGCTGCTCGGCGGCGAACCACGCGGCCGGTTCGTCCGTCAGGTGGGCCGACACCTCCGCCGGCGGGACCGGCCCGCCCGAGACCCGAGCCGGCCCTCCCGCGCCCCCTGCCGATCCGTCCGTGGCGGGGACGGGGAGGAGCCGGGACGCGCCGCCCGGCCCGTGGGCCGCCGCGATGCGGGCCATGGTCAGCCAGCGGTCGACCAGCCTGCGCACCGCCGTCTCCCGTTGCTCCCGGGGCTCGTCGGCCACACAGCGCTCGCGGGCGTACTCGCGCGCCAGGTCATGGATCCGGTAGCGCGTTCTGCCCGTCTCGTCGGTGCCCACGACCTCCACGAAGTGGCAGTCCACGAGTCGTTCGACCGCGTCCTCCGCATCGTCCTCGCGCACGTCCAGGAGCGGCCCGGCGACCCACGCGGCGAAGTCGGGCAGATCCATCAGCGCAAGGCGGCGCAGGGCGCGCTGCTCCTGCTCGTCCAGGTCGGCGTAGCCCATTCCGAGGCTCGCGCGCACCTCCAGGTCGCCCGCCTGCAGCTCGTCCAGCCGGCGGCGCTCGTCCCCCAGGCGCGTCACGAGCCGCGCCGGTGTCCAGTGGGGACGGGCGGCGAGACGGGCACCGGCGATCCGGACGGCGAGCGGAAGCCGGCCGCACAGTGCCACGATCTCGGCGGCCCGGTCGGGATCCAGCGCGGGCCGGGTCGGACCGGCCACGCGGGCCAGCAGGTCGAGCGCCTCCGCTTCGGACGGCACCCCCAGATCGAGGTGGGCGGCGCCCTCCAGCGCGACGAGCCGGCGACGGGCGGTGATCAGCACCGCCGAGCCGCCTCCCGGCGGGAGCAGCGGACGCAGCAGGGCCTCACTGACAGCGTTGTCGAGGACGAGCAGGACCCGGCGGCGCGTGATGTGCGTGCGGTACAGCCCGAGGAGGTCCTCCTCGTCCCGCGCCGGGGTCTCCGGGTCCACCCCGAGGGCACGCAGCAGTCTGGCCAGGGCGTCCGCGGTCCGTACCGGTTCGGAGTCCGAGGCACGCAGGTCCACGAAGAGCTGCCCGTCGGGGAAGAGCGCGGCGGTGCGGTGGCCCACGTGGACGGCCAGGGCCGTCTTGCCGGTGCCCGACCGGCCGGAGATCACCCCGATGGGCGGCGCGGTGCGCAGCGGGTCGCGCACCTTCTCGAGCAGAGCGGTCGCCCAGGCCGTCTGTTCGGTACGGCCTACGAAGTCGGCTGCGTCGGGCGGAAGTTGAGTGGGCACCGGATGACCTGTGCCGTCGAGGGACCGCTCGGTGCGGCGGGTTGCCGGGGCGTCCTCGTCGGGGCGCGGGAGAGCCACGGCAGGTGCGGGTCCGGGTCCCTTCCCCGCGGGCGCGGCCCTTCGGGCAGCGGGCGCTCCCAGCACCGTGGTGTCCGCCCGGAGCAGGGCCTGGTGCAGCGCACGCAGTTCCGGGCCGGGGTCCGCGCCCAGTTCCGTACGGAGCAGCCGGCGGCCCTCTTCGTAGCAGCGCAACGCGTCGGGCATCCGGCCGGTACGGAACAGGGCGGTCATCAGCTGGCCGCGCGGGCGTTCCCTGAGGGGGTGGGCGGCGACATGGGCGACGAGTTCGGAGACGAGATCCGTACGGCGGTCCAGGTCCAGTTCGGCGGAGAAGCGGAACTCCTGCGCCTCCAGCCGGAGTTCCGTCAGGCGCAGGGCCTCCACACGGGCGAAGGACTGACCGACCCCTTCCAGGGCGTCCCGGCCGCGCCACAGGCGCGACGCCGCTTGCAGGGTCTCGACGGCCTCTTCGGCCCGCCCTTCGACAGCCGCCCTCCGGCCGGCCGCGAACGCCTTCTCGAAACGACGGACGTCCACGGCGGCGGGCGGGAACTCGGCGACGTAACCCGGGGTGCGGGTACGGATGGCCTCCGCGCCCTCCGTACCGGCCAGGGCCCGGCGCAGTCCGGAGACGTGCGACGCGACGAGCGCCCGAGCGGTGGCGGGCGGCTCCTCCTCCCAGACCAGATCGACCAGCCGCTCGGCGGACAGCACCTCACCGAGGTGCACGACGAGGGCCGCGAGTATCGCGGTCGGCTTGGCGCCCTTCAGCGCGATCCGGTGTCCCCCGTTCAACACCTCGACCGGACCCAGAAGGCAAACGTCCACCGCGTCCCCCGATTCCACGTTCCGCATCCGGGGACAACGCCTCGGCCCCCACTGAGGTGTACGCCCCCACCGGGCCTCCGGTTTCACGGATCACCGATGTGGGGCACGGGTGACCGAAACCCATCCGCTCTGCCGGTGCAGGTGGCCCGTTCCCGGCGTTGCAGGCGTTGCAGGCGTCCTGCAGAGGATCTGCAGCGGTCCTGCAACGCCCGCCTCGACGCTGTGAGCGTGACGGACATCATCCTGCTCTCCGACCCCCGGGTCGCCGCCACGCGTGTCACCGAGAACGGTGAACCCCTGGTCGACGCCCGGGAGGTCGCCGCACTACGGGTCGACACGCGGCAGACCGACCACGACGGCTCGTACGCGCATCTGCGGGCCGACGTGCTGCGCCGGCTCCTGCTCGCCCAGGAAGCGCTGCCCCCGGGCATCCGCCTGCTGATGGTGGAGGGCTTCCGGCCGCCCGCCCTGCAGCGCCGCTACTTCGACGCGTACGCGGCGACACTGCGCACGGCACACCCGGACGCCGGACCGGACCGGATCCGCGAGATGGCCAGCGCGTACATCTCGCCCCCGGAGGTCGCCCCGCACGTCAGCGGCGGTGCGGTGGACCTGACGCTGTGCACGGACGACGGTGCCGAACTGCCCCTCGGCACGGCGGTCAACGCCACCCCCGAAGAGAGCGGGGGAGGCTGCCGCACCGCCGCGCTCAACGTCGGCGCCGAAGCCCGTGCCAACCGGGCGGCGATGGGCCGGGCCATGAGCGCCGCCGGGTTCGTCAACTACCCGACCGAGTGGTGGCACTGGTCGTACGGGGACCGGTACTGGGCGCTCCTGACCGATGCGCCGGCGGCCAAGTACGGTCCCGCCTCCCTGAGCCCCACGACAGACTGAGACAGCCGGATCCCGGGGGAACACCGTGGACAACACCTGCATCGCGACGCCGACCACGTCGCCCGAGACCTCCGACACCACGACGCCGAGCACGAGCGCGAGCACGAGCACGAGCGCGGTGACGAGCACGACGGCATTCCCCGACCACATGACCGCCGCCGAGTTCGACGAGGCGTTCACCGCCGTGATGCCCAGGCTGCGGCGCCGGCTGCTGGCGCTGACCGGCAATCCGCACGACGCCGACGACCTGCTGCAGGAGACGTACCTGAGGCTCTCCCGCCGGGCACGCGCCCACACCCTGACGCGTCAGCAGCAGCCGTACGCCTACACCTGCGCGGCGGCGCTGAACCTGCTGCGCGACCTGTGGCGGCACCCCTCGCGCCAGGAGCGCTGCACCGACCGGCTGCCGGAGCACGGATGGGACGGCGGCTTCGCCGGCAGGGAGGCCGAGGCGGCCACGGCCGCGCTGCTGCGCGGGCTGTCCCCCAAGGAGGCGGCGGCCGTGATCCTCGTCGACATCGAGGGCCTGACCCACGACATGGCGGGGGAACGGCTCGGAGCGCACCGCGGCACCGTGCAGCGCAACCGCATGCGCGGCCACGCCAAGATCCGCGCCTCGCTCGCCGCATAGGAACGGACGAGCCGGACCGGCTGCCGGACACCGCAGACCCGTACAGCACCTGCGCACATCGCGCCGACCACCCGAGGGGGAACCATGCACCGCGCCAACCGCACACTCGCGACGGCGGGAGGGCTGCTGCTCGCCACCGCTTTGACCTGTACCGGTACGGCGACGGCCGCCTCGTCGCCGGTCTCCTCGGCGGCCGTCGCCGCCGCCGACTGCCGTCCCCTGGCGAACGCGTCCGCCCAGGCGCAGGCGATCGTCAACGCCGCGTGTTCACAGATCGGGGTGCCGTACTCGTGGGGCGGCGGTTCCCTCCACGGGCCGACGTACGGCCAGGACTATCCCGGTGGCGGCCCCGGCGCCCATGACAGCCAGGTGAAGGGCTTCGACTGCTCGCACCTGGTGCAGTACGCGGCCTGGCAGGGAGCGGGGATCGCCCTGCCCGAGGGGACGTGGAACCAGGCCCGGTGGAGCGGCGCCACCGCCCGGTTCACCCCCGCCCAGGGGATCGCTCCGCTGCAGCCGGGCGATCTGGTGATGTGGGGGTCGGACCCTGCCAACCTCGGCAGCGTCCACCACATCGCCGTCTACCTCGGCAACGGCAGGATGGTCGAGGCCCGGGAGTCCGGAACGCTCGTGATGGTCAGCGACGTACGACTGAACTCCCAGTACGCGGGCGCCCTGCGCATCGCCGGCACCGAGCAGCCGCCCGCGAACACCAAACGGTTCATGACCTGGGGCACCCAGGTGGGCCTGCGTCCCGACCCCGGCACCCAGCGGCCTCCCGTGGGCCGGCTGCCCGGTCCCACGGCCGTGGACGTGCTCTGCCAGGTACACGGGGAGAGGGTCACCGCCGAGGGCTACACCAACGACGCCTGGTCGTACCTGCCCAAGTACAAGGCGTGGATCTCGAACATCTACATCGACGACCCGGCGGCCTGGCTGCCCGGGGTTCCCAACTGCTGACTCACAGCTTCCCTCACACCGCTCACACCGCTCACACCGCTCACACCGCTCACAGAGGAGACTCCGCCATGCGCACAATCAAGCGCACCAAGTCCATCGGCCTGCTCGTCGCCACGGCCGCCGCAGCCGGGCTGGTCCCGCTCGCCGCCGGCCAGGCCGCCGCCGCCCCGCCCGCCAAGGCCGCCGGCTACGCCGGTTCCTGCCCGGCGGCCGGCACGGTGACCCAGGGGTGGCACTCCGGCCACGACGGCGTCGACATCGCCAACGGCCGCGGTACGCCGATCCACTCGGCCGGGCCCGGCACCGTCATCGTCTCCGGCACCGCCAGCGGCTACGGCCAGTGGATCCGCATCAAGCACGACGACGGCACCGTCACCGAGTACGGCCACATGTACGAGCGTCTCGTCTCCGTGAACCAGCGGGTGAGCAGCGGTCAGCTGATCGCGCGCATGGGCTCCGAGGGCCAGTCCACCGGCCCGCACCTGCACTTCGAGGCGCACTCCTCCACGGCCAGCACCCGGGGCATGGACCCCGTCGCCTATCTGGCCGAGCGCGGGGTGGGCCTGCCGTGCACCCCGGGCAGCGGCACGCCCGGCACGAACTTCACCACCTGGGGCACGTCGGTCCGGGTGCGCGCCGACGCCCGGCTGAACGCGGCGGTCGTGCGCACGCTGACCGGGCCGACGCCGGTCTACGTGCAGTGCCAGAAGCGCGGCGATTCGGTCACCGCCGAGGGCTACACCAACGACGCCTGGTCCTACATCCCGGCGCTCGGCGGCTACGTATCCAACATCTACATCGACCACCCCGCCGCCTGGCTGCCGGGGGTGGGCACGTGCTGACCGCCGCCGGCGCCGGTGCGAAGGGAGCCGCGGCGGTGGCCCTGGCCGCCGCGCTGCTCCTCTCCCCCGGCTTCACCCCCTCCGCGCGGGCCGCCGACTCGGCGCCCTGCACGCCCGACCGGAACTACCCGGGCACGTTCCTGTGCCCGTTCTGGGGCTCGGACATCAATCTGCGATCCGCCCCCGATCCGGGGGCCCCGGTGACCGCCACGTCGCCCGCCGGTGGCCTGCTCAGGGTGCAGTGCCAGGTCAAGGGCGGGCGTGCGGCCTATGGCGACTACTGGCACACCTGGTGGGTCAAGACCCCGGCGGTGGGCATGGCCCGGTCCGCGTACATGAGCGAGATCTTCCTCGTCGGAGGCGGCAACGACGAGCCGGACTCGGGGCTGCCGACCTGCTGAACGACGGCCCGCACCGACCGGATGCCCCCGGGACCACGACCGGTCCCGGGGGATCCGGCGCCGCATCGCCGGCTCCACCGCCACCGCCACCTCCACCGCTACCTCCACTTCCCTCTCCCCCGATCCCGAGGACGAACATGATGACCTTGAACAGCGCACGGAGCGCGGTGCGGGCGGGTGTGCTGACCGCCGCCCTCGCCGCGCTCCTGTGCACCGCAGCGACCACCGAATCCGTCGCCTCCGCCGAGCCCCCCTCGGCGCGCCCGGCGGCGGTTCAAGCCGATGTGCCCGCCGGGGTGACGGCGGGCGTCGCCGTCTTCGACCGCCGCACCGGCACCTTCACCGAACAGCTGAACGCCTCCGCGCAGTTCAGGTCCGCGTCGGTGGTGAAGCTGCTGATCGCCCTGGACGTGCTCTGGAACCGCAGCCCCGACGCGCTGTCGGCCGCCGACCGGGCCCGGATCGACACCATGCTGCGCGGCAGCGACGACGCAGCCGCGAGCACCTTCTGGTCGAACAACGGCTCGGGGGCGATCGTCGACCGGATGGTCGCCCGGCTCGGCCTGACGGACACCGCCCGGCCGCCGTCCACCCACCCCGGCTACTGGGGCTACACGGCCCTCTCGGCCCGTGACACCGTGAAGATCTACCGCCATCTGCTGGACTCCGCCCCGGCGGCGACACGCGACTACGTCCTCGGCGACCTGCGGCAGTCCACCCGCTGCGCCACCGACGGGTACGACCAGCACTTCGGCATCGCCGGCTCCTTCAACCGCCCCTGGGCCGTCAAGCAGGGCTGGTCGGGCTTCAGTTCGGGCGGCTGCACGGCACCGGCCGCCGCGGCCGCGAAGACCGATGAGGCCGCGGAGGCCGCCGAGGCAGCCGAGGCAGCCGGGGAACCGGAGGGAACGGCTGCCCGGACGTCGACGGGCGCCGATGCCGTGGACCTCTCCCGTCCGGCACTGCACACGACGGGTCTGGTGGGCGAGGGCGACCGTGCCATCGTGGCGGTCTTCACCCTGCACCCCGGCGGAACGTCCTACGGCAAGGCCTACACGGACATCGGGCGGCTGACCCGTTCGCTGAACGTCCCCGGCGCCTCCCGCCCCGCCGGTACGTGGGTGGGCACCTGGGGCAGCGGGGTCCGGGTCCGCACCCAGGCGACGACCACCTCCGGCGCGATCACCACGCTGCCCGCCGGTGTCGAGGTCCTGGTCGGCTGCCAGAAGCGCGGGCAGCAGGTCAGCCAACCGCCCTACGTCAACGACTGGTGGGCCCAACTGCCGCAGTACGGCGGCTATATGACCAACATCTATCTCAGCGTGCCGGAGAACCAGGTGCCGGGAGTGCCGGTGTGCTGACCGGCTGACCGGCTGACCGACGGACTCGAGGCCCGGCGCGGGGTCACCGCCCCGCGAGGGTCGCGGGGGTCGGGCCGTCCGGGCGGACCGTGATGCCGTAGGCGGCCCCGGCCGGGACGCCGTGGAAGTGCGGGACGTGGGCGGGCAGCAGGAGTTCGAGGAGGGCGGTCGACTCCCGGAGGGCGAACTGCAGGCCCAGGCAGGCACGGGGGCCCAGGCCGAAGGGGGCGTAGCTGCCCGGGCGGGTGGGCCGCCGTCCCGGGGCCAGGAAGCGGTCCGGGTCGAAGCGGGCGGGGTCCTCCCAGGTCCCGGGGTCCCGGTGGGTGAGGTAGGGGCAGACCAGGACGTCGGTACCGGCCTCGATCGCATAGCCGGTGAGGACGTCGTCGGCGGCGGCGTGGCGGGGCAGGATCCAGGCGGACGGGTAGAAGCGCAGTGTTTCGTGGACGAGGGCCTGCACCGCCGCGCGCCGTTCGGGGGAGCCGTCCGGGCCCGCGGCGAGGGCCCGTTCCCGCGCGTGCGGGTTGCGGTCGAGCAGGAGGTGGAGCCAGGTCAGCGTGACCGCGGTGGTCTCGTGGCCGGCGACCAGCAGGGTGACGAGCTCGTCGCGGATCAGGCGGTCGGTGTACTCGGGAGAGGTTTCGGCCGCCTCCAGCAGGACGTGCAGCAGACCCGGGCCTTCGGGTCCCGCCCCGGCGGAGCGGGCGGTGGCGATGGCGCGGTTCGACAGGGCGTCGATCCGGGCCAGTTCACCGGCGACGGCCCCCCGCGCGGCGACGCTGTCGGCGGGCAGGCTGGGCAGCGCGGCGACCACGGCCGGCACGGCGGCCAGTTCCTCCTCCGTGCCCGGGTCCAGGGAATGTCCGGTCAGGGACCGCCAGATGGCGTCCAGGGCGAAGCGGCGCATCTCCTCGCCCACGTCGAGGACCTCTCCGTCGCGGGCGTACGCATCCCAGCGCGCCGCGGTGGTCCGGGCGGCCTCGGTGATCCGCCGTTCCCAGCGGCGCATGCCGCGGCCGGTGAACTGGGACTGGAGCAGTCGCCGTTGGCGTTGCCAGGCATCGCCGGTCGCGGCCAGGACGCCGTCGCCGATCAGCAGTCGGGCGCGGTGCGAGCGCTTCACGTACAGGTCGGGCCGCAGTGCGAGGACGTGCTGGACGGCTTCGGGGGCGGTGACCAGGACGGTGGGGTGCGGGCCGAGCCGGAGGGCGGCGACGCCGCCGAGTCGCGCGTGGGCCCGGGCGAACAGGTCGATGAGCTCCCCTTCCCCGGCCTGCCAGTCCCGCACGAGGGCGGGATCCAGCTCCGGGACGGGACGGACCGCCCTGGAGGGGATCGGGAGGGGGCCGGGGCGGGCGTGGGTGGCCACGGGTCTGCTCCTGTTCGGCGGCTGTGCGTCGTCACGGACCGGTTTCGGCATCACGCACTGTAGGGGAGCGAACGCGCCGGGCGACAGCCCGCTTCCGGCCCCGCGCGCGGAGCCGGAGGCGCGCCGACGATCAGGGGCGGGGCGGGACGGCGCGCTGCCAGACGGAGAGTCCGTGGGCGACGAGGGTCTCCGGGAGGCCTGCCAGGGAGGGCAGTTGCTCGATGTGGTGGACCCCCGGGGGCGCGGAGCCGGTGAGCAGTTCCCGGGTGACGTACGACGCGACCAGCGCGGTGACCCGGCTCTGCTCCCGTCCGGTGACGGCGCAGGCGGCGTGGAGGTCACCGCGCCGGGCGTCGGCCCGGACGGCGAAGCCGTCGCCGCCGAGGTGGACCCGGCTGAAGGCGGCCGTCAGGGTCCGGCGCACGGCGGGCCGGCGGGCGGCCGCCCGCAGCCCGAACAGGGCGGCGGTCAGCGGTCTGGAGTCCAGGCACAGCCGGGTGGTCACCTGTTCCACGCCGAGCGTGGCGGGCAGCGTGTGCTGGTCGGAGAAGGGAAACGGGCGCGCGGTGCGCATGCCGTGGCCGGGCAGGGTGGTCCGCAGCGGAGCCCCGTGCGGCGGGTCGGCCAGGCCCTCGACCGTCCAGCGCACGGCGTCGGCGCCGTGCCGCTCGCCGGCGCCCAGCAGCACCGTGAGGTCGATGCGCTCGGCGCCGCCCACGGCTTCGTGCGCCCGGCGGGCGAGGAGGTTGGTCAGGCCGGGGGCGACACCCACGCTGAGGACGGCCGTGGCCCCGGCGCCGGCCGCCAGGTCGTGCAGGTCCGCCACCCCGTCGAGCAGCCGTCTGGTGGCACCGATGTCCACGAGGTGCACGCCGCGTTCCAGGCAGACGCGTGCGACGCGGGTGTCGGGCGGCTCCACGCACAGGACGACGGCCGCGATGTCGCCCAGTTCCGCGAGCGTGCGCCGGAAGGCGTCCGGATCGGTGACGTCGGCGCGCACGCCGCCGAGCCTGCGCGCTCGGGCCCCGTCGCGTCCGGCGACGACGACCCGTCCGGGGAACCAACCGTCGAGTGCGCGGACCACTGTCGCGCCGACGGCGCCGTACCCGCCGACGACCAGGATCCTGTTCGGTTTCGGTTGCATGTGTGCCGTACCCCCATCGGAAAATGAACGGTTTCGGAAAGAACGCGCGGTACGGGCCGGACCGGGCCGGGGCGCTCGTGCGCGCCCCGGACCGGTCCGGCCGCGGACGGGTCAGCTCCTGCCGAGGAGCTTGTTCATCCGGGCGATCTCGGCCGACTGGGTGGTGATGATCGCCTCCGCCATGGCCTTGGCTGCCGGGAAGGCGCCCTGCGCCTGTTCCGTCTTCGCCATCGCCACCGCGCCTTCGTGGTGCTCGATCATCAGCTCCATGAACGCGGTGTCGAACGCCGCGCCCGAGGCGTTCTTCAGTCCGTCCATCTGATCCGCGGTCATCATCCCGGCCGTGCCGTGCGCGGAGTGGTCCATGGCGCCCTCGGCGGGCACCTGCTCACCCCAGGAGGTCAGCCACCCGGACAGGGTCTTGATCTCGGGGTCCTGTGCCTTCCTGATGTCCTCGGCGAGCTTCTTCACCTCCGCCGACCGGGCACGGGAGGGGGCCAGGTCGGCCATCTCCACGGCCTGGCGGTGGTGGGGGATCATCCCCTTGGCGAAGACGGCGTCCGCCGCGTTGTGCTGCCCCTGGCCGACCGGGGCCGAGGCCGGGGCGGACGGGGAGGCCGAGGCGGACGGGGCGGCGTGGCCGTCGTGCGCGCTCGTGGTGTCGCCGCCACCGCAGGCGGCGAGCACGAGGGCGGCCGCGCCCGCCGAGACGACGGCGGCGGCGCGACGGGAGAGGGAACGCGTGCTGGTCATGAGGGTGCTGCTCCTTGATCCGCGGCCCGTTTACGGGGGCGCGGGAAGAACGGATGGAGAGGTGCCCGGGGCACGGCCGACCGCCCGGCGGGTGCCGGGTGGGACGGGCCGCGCGGGCGGCTCTAGATCCGCAGCAGCTGCAGTTCGGCCAGATCGGGGGGAGCACGGGCGCCGACCGCGGCGACCCGCTCGGAGGCGTCCGCCGGGAACACCGCCGGGAGGCCGCCGAGCGCTTCCGCGAGTGCGGGGGGCGCGTACGCCGAGGCGACTCCGGTGGCGGCGCAGGTGGCGTCCGCGTGCCCGGAATGACCCGAGCCGCCGGCGGGGTGCGAGCAGTCCTCGCCCGCATGCCCGGCGGCGGGAGCCCCGTGGTGCCCGGCCGTCGCGTGGTGGGCGCCCGCGGGCACGGCAGCACGGGCCGGGGCCGGACCGAGGGCGTGCATGCCCAGGATCCCGGTCAGCACCGCAAGGACCAGCACCAGCAGCCCCGTACCGCGCGCCGAGGGGCGCCGGTGCGTCGGGCGGCAGGTGCGGAGGGTCACGGGAGCATCGTACGGCCCGCGGCGCCGGGGCGGGCGAGGCGGAGCCGAGCGTCGTGTTGAGCGTGGTGGCCAGTTTTTCCGGCCCTCGATGGACCTTGATCGTTGCCGGGGGGGGATTACCGCACCGTCGGACATGCGGAAATCTGATTTAGCCGGAGTAGACATTGTGTGGTGACCCGGTTACGATTTCTTTCGTAGCCCATAGAGTCAATGGCCCTGCCTCTTTGAAGTCGAGTGGACGGAAAAAGAAGGCCGACTCGGAACCGGCGTCGAAAGATCGTATGTAAGTTGCTTCGGGGCCCCGGTGGTACGGCGCCGGGGCCCTTCCGCATGTTCCAGATCGAGGTGCAATGACAGCAGAGAATCCGACAGGCCCGCTCGGCGGGCACCTGGACGACGACGACTACCCCGCCTACACCATGGGCCGCGCCGCCGAGATGCTCGGCACCACACCGGGCTTCCTCCGTGCCATCGGCGAAGCGCGCCTGATCACGCCGCTCCGCTCCGAGGGCGGCCATCGCCGCTACTCCCGATACCAGCTGCGCGTCGCAGCCCGCGCACGGGAGCTCGTCGACCAGGGCACCCCCGTCGAGGCGGCCTGCCGCATCATCATCCTCGAGGACCAGCTCGAGGAGGCCCAGCGCCTCAACGACGAGTACCGCCGGGCCGCCGGGCCGTCCGGGCCGCCGGCGGCGGACTGAGCCGGGAAGGCCCGCCGGCCCCGGTGGTACCTGCGCCCGCGCGCCGCCCATATCTGTCGCGGCGGGGCAAGGATTTAGCGGTCCACGCGGAGAGGCTTTTTGCTGCGGCGGCCAGGGTGAATTGATTTCACGTACGCGACCCGCTACGGCGTGCTATTGTCGATCTCGGTTGCAGTTGTGGTTCCCGTATTCACATTTCCGGGTTGATTTCCGGCCGGGGCATCATCGCGGCGACACGGCGTCCGTCCACTGCGGACGCCGCTGTACTGCCCCAAAGGAGATTTGACATGGCATCCGGTACCGTTAAATGGTTCAACGCGGCAAAGGGTTTCGGCTTCATCGAGCAGGATGGTGGCGGCGCCGACGTGTTCGCCCACTTCTCGAACATCGCCGCACACGGCTTCCGTGAGCTGACCGAAGGCCAGAAGGTCACCTTCGACGTCGCGCAGGGCCAGAAGGGCCCGACGGCCGAGAACATCGTTCCCGCCTGACGCTCACGCACCATTTGTAGCTGGGGCCCGCATCCCTCGGGGTGCGGGCCCCAGCTGCGGACATGCCTCCGCAGTCGTTCACCTGCGGCTTGCATCCACTGAGGGCACCCCGATCCGTGCCCGCGCCGACGCACGCACGTTCTCTGCTGCCCAGGCTCGATCTCGCATTCCATTCGGTCCGTTCTTGTGATTCCCCGCGATGTCCTTCCGCGGCGGAAATTCCTTGATGCGTGCCGTATCAAGGAAGGTTCTGAATGAACCCCACACGTACCAAAAACCGTTCGTCCCGCAACCGAAGCCGCACCAGCGGTGCAGCTTTCGCGCCTGCCGGCGGCTCGGGCCGGGGCAGTCGCTTCGGTTCGCCCGCCCCGAGCCGTTCGGGCGGCCCCCGCCGGCGGTCCGCCCCGGCACAGGGTGAATTCGCCCTGCCGAAAACGATCACTCCCGCGCTGCCGGCCGTCGACGCGTTCGCGCACCTCGACATGCCCGCCGAGCTGCTCGCAGCGCTCACCGCTCAAGGGGTCTCCGTCCCGTTCCCGATCCAGGGGGCGACCCTCCCGAACACTCTGGCGGGCCGTGACGTCCTGGGCCGCGGCCGAACCGGATCCGGCAAGACGCTGGCCTTCGGTCTTGCGCTGCTGGCAGGCACCGCCGGGCAACGCGCCGAGCCCCGTCGGCCGCGGGCTCTGATCCTGGTCCCGACCCGTGAGCTCGCCCAGCAGGTCACCGACGCCCTCGCCCCCTACGCCCGTGCGGTCAAGCTGCGTATGGCGACCGTCGTCGGCGGCATGCCGATCGGCAGGCAGGCGAGTGCGCTGCGCGGCGGCTCCGAGGTCGTCGTCGCCACCCCCGGTCGGCTCAAGGACCTCATCGACCGCGGCGACTGCCGGCTGGACCAGGTCGCGATCACCGTCCTGGACGAGGCAGACCAGATGGCCGACATGGGCTTCATGCCCCAGGTCACCGCCCTCCTGGACCAGGTCCGCTCCGAGGGCCAGCGGATGCTCTTCTCCGCCACCCTCGACCGCAATGTCGACCTGCTGGTCCGTCGCTACCTCTCCGACCCGGTCGTGCACTCCGTGGACCCCTCGCAGGGCGCGGTGACCACGATGGAGCACCACGTCCTGCACGTCCAGGGCGCCGACAAGCACCGGATGACGACGGAGATCGCGGCACGCGACGGCCGGGTGATCATGTTCCTCGACACCAAGCACGCCGTGGACCGCCTCACCCAGGACCTCCTCAGCAGCGGAGTACGCGCGGCCGGCCTGCACGGCGGCAAGTCGCAGCCCCAGCGCACCCGCACCCTGGCCCACTTCAAGGCGGGACACGTCACCGTCCTGGTCGCCACCAACGTCGCCGCCCGCGGCATCCACGTCGACAACCTCGACCTCGTCGTCAACGTGGACCCGCCGACCGACCACAAGGACTACCTCCACCGCGGCGGCCGTACCGCCCGCGCCGGGGAGTCGGGCAGCGTCGTCACCCTCGTCACCCCGAACCAGCGCCGTGACATGACCCGCCTCATGGCCGCTGCCGGCATCACCCCGCAGACCACCCGGGTCAGCTCCGGTGAGGCGGCGCTGAGCAGGATCACCGGAGCCCAGGCCCCCTCCGGTGTCCCCGTGGTCATCACCGCCCCGGCATCCGAACGGCCCGCGCGCGGCACGGCCTCCCGGGGCCGGCGCGGCTCCGCTTCGGCCGCCCGGCGCGCGGGCGGCCGCCGGAGCTCCATCGGCACGGCGGCCTGACACCACGTGATCCGGACACTGACCCATCTCTGCAGGAGGCACCTATTGACGCTGGTCCAGATGCAACCCCGCGCGGCCGTCGCCGGCTCCGGGCACCGGACGGCGGACGACGCCCCGGAGACCGCCTACCCCCAGGTCTCGGACGACATGACGGTGGAAGTGGCCCTGTCCGTCATGGCCAGCGCCCAGGCGCGCCATCTCCGGGTCTGCGACGACGACGGCCTGTGCACGCGGCTGGTGACCCCGGCCCAGCTCGCCGCCGTCCGTGACGGTGACGCGTACACGGACCGGATCCGGCTCCGCGACGTCCTCGCCCTCGCGCACTGACGGCTTTCTTCCCCCCTGCGGCACGACCGTCCCGCTCCTTCTCCCTGTGAGGTCCCATGCGCTGCGTCATCGCCCGTTTCCCGTTCGATCTCACCAAGAGCGGCGTCCTGGAATCGATGAAGGGCATCAAACCCGAGCCGGTCCTCGGCGCGTCCGTGACCGTCGGCCGCCGCACCTACCCCGTCAAGCAGGTCGGCCAGGTCATCACCCGCCAGGACCGCCGCGACTTCAGCGCCGGCGAAGTCGTCCGCGCGATGACCCAGCTCGGGTTCACCTGCCACGGCATTCCCCGGGCCGCCGCGCCCGCGCGCCCCCTCACCCCCCTGCAGCAGGCATCCGCGTTGCTCGGCTGAGGAACGCCGACCACCCGGACTTCCCGCGCCGCCGGGTGCTGAACTCCCGCGGAGGGCGGGGCGGGCTCTTCACCGACGCGTCCCGGGCGGCCTGAACCACCAGATCGAGCACCATCTCTTCCCGAGCATGCGAGCCCGCACCGGGCCCGGCCCACGGGGCCCGGCCCAGGTCTGCGGCCACTGCTGCCGGGAACCGGCGTCAGCCACCTGGAGGCCGGTCCCCACCGGACCCGCCGCGCGCTCCTGCCGCTGCCCCGGCGGCGGCCGTGCCGGTGCCGGACCGGGGTGCGGGCCGAAGGCTCCTCACCGCCCGGCCGCCGACGCCGGCGGCGCTGCTGCTGCTCGCGCTGCCATGGCCGTCCCTGGCGGCCCGGGGCCTTCCCTGCGCGGGCGGCCCGGGTCACACCGGGTGCCGTCCGGCCGGCGGGAGGCCGCCCAGCAGTTCCCGTGCCAGGCGCAGATGGCGGTGGCCCGGCTCCAACAGGGGGCGGGCGTCGCCGAGGGTCAGGGTCAGCAGGGACCGGGCCTCCCCGGTACGGGCCGAGGAGGCCAGCGCCCGGGCCCATTCCAGCCGGGCGTAGATCGTGTGCGGGTGGTCGGGGCCCATGACGCGGGTGCGGTCGGCCACCAGCGACTCCCAGGCCGTCACGGCCTCGGCGGTCCGGCCCGCCCGGGCCGCGAAGGCGGCGCGGCTGCTGCGGACGGCTAGGGTGTGCGGGTCGTCGGGACCGAGGCAGCGCTCCGCGTCGGCCTGGAGCTCGGCCAACTGCTCCTCGGCGCCGTCCGGTTCACCGGCCCGGTACCAGATCAGGCTGCGCCGGGTGGCCAGCACCTGGGGGTCCTCCGGGCCCTGCACCCGCAGCCGGTCGGCGAGCAGCCGGGCCAACTGCCTGGCAGCCTCGGCCGGGGCGCCCGACTCACCCGTGAAGTAGGCCAGTTCGTGACGCGCCGCCAGGGTGTCGGGGTGGTCGGCGCCGAGGACGGACGCCGCATCGGCGGCCAGGGCGGCGAACCGGCCGGCCGCGGCGTGCGGGTTGCCGGCCTCCCCGGTGAAGAAGGCCAGCTGGTGCCGGGCCGCGAGGGTGTCGGGATGGCCGGGACCCAGCCGGTCCTGGCGCCGCCGGACGATCCCGGCGAGGTCGGCGGCGGCCCGGCGCGGCCGCCCGGCGTCGCCGATCGTGATGGCCAGCAGGAAGTCCGCGCCGGGGACGCCGCCGAGCCGGGCCCGGGACAGCGCCTCGGCGGCCCGCCTCGGCCGCCCCACCTGGTGGGCCAGCAGGCCCATGTCATACGCCTCGGCCGGTGTCACCCGGCCGACGAGCCCCTGCCACAGGTGCTCCGGTACCGGGGCCAGGCCCGGCGCGTCGAGCAGGTAGTCGAAGGCCGTGTAGCCCTGGGTGTAGTTGCCGACGAGCAGGCCGCTGGTGGCGTAGACCGCCGCGCAGGCCCAGGTCATCGCCTCGTCGAAGGGTTCCGGCTGGAGGTCGCCGCCGCCGCGCTCCACCAGGTACGGCCGGTGCAGTTCGCGCAGCCGGTCCCGGCCGACCGGGCTGCGCAGTCCGGCCCGCCGGCAGTCCACGGCGGCCGCGACCACGGCCGCGCCGCGCGGATTGGCGCCGGGTGTCCAGGCGTTGTGCCAGGAGGCGAGCAACTCAGGTCCCGCCGCGAGGACTTCCGCGATGCCGAAGCGCTCACCCGCCCGTAACGCCGCGACGATCCGCGGGTCCTGCACGTGGGCGGCGGCCCGCCGGCGCTCCCCGGCCGACCAGTGCCGGGCCAGCCGTACCACCTCCGCCTGCCGGAGCACCTCCCGCTGGGTGCGCCAGGCGTCCCGGTCGGAGCCCGTCAGCCGGCTCTCCTCGCGGGCGTCGAAACGCCGGTACTCCTGGGTGCGCATGGTCGCGAGGACCACCCGGCGCCCGGGCGCCGGACCCGACAGGGCGGCCAGCATGGCGGTCGTGAGCCCTCCCGCGCCGAGGAACTCCTCCAGGTCGTCCAGCCACAGCACGGCCCGCCGCCGGGTGCCGGCCACGCGCAGCGCCTGCGGGAGCGCGGCCCTGCCCAGCGGGCGGACGAAGGCGTGACGGGGGTAGAGCGTGCGGGCCGTCTCGTACGCCAGCCGGGACTTGCCTGCGGCGGACTCCCCCACCAGCAGGACGAACCCGGCCCGGCCGAGGGCCTCGCGCAGCCGGGGTTCCACGTCTCGGCGGATGTAGGCGGGGGGCGCGCCGGGGGTCCGGCCGCCGTCCGCCGGGTGTCCGTCCGCGGGGTGGGCGCCGGCCGACTCGGGGCGGTCGACCTGCCGCAGTGTGGGGATCCGGCCCGCCGCCGTACGCAGCAGGGCTGCTGCTCCGGCCGACGCGGCGTCCCCGTCTCCCGCCGCACCGCGCTGCGGCTGCAGCCGCTCGGCGACCAGCCCGGAGAACGTGGTGACGGCGGCGCCGATGCCCGTGGCCCACGCCCCGCTGGTCCACAGCGAGGCCAGGGCCAGGGCCGCGGCGCCCAGGCCGACGGCCCCGACGTAGGCCGGCCAGCCGCGCCCGCGGCTGTTCTCCCGTACGAGCAACACCGGCATGCCGCCCCCCACACACGTCCGTGGCCGGCCCCCATTTTCACCCGTGTGGGTGAATTCGGAAGCCGGCGCGGCACGGTGGCGGTCCCGCCTGACCGGATGTCAGCGGTGCGGCGGGATCACGGTACGGCGGTTCCGGTCGGCCTTCGTCAGCCTTCCTTGACCAGCACGGTGATGTTCCGGTTGTGGATGAGGACCCGTTCGACCTCGTCGTCGATCTCGAACTCGCCCTCCACCTCCGTGGGCGTGATGACCTGCGCGACGCTGTCGCTCGGCGCGACCTCGATCAGATCGAGGCGGAGTTCCTCGGGAACCTTGACGATGGGTGGGGACGCCAGCGTCAGCTTGAGTTCGAAGCCGGGGGTCCGGCACTGGCAGGTGCCCTTCACCGTGACCGTGCGCCTGCCCTTGCCGTACCGGTGGGCCGTGGCGGTGAAGTCCTGAGCACCGGCTTCGCAGGCGAATCCGTTCTCGTATCCAGACATGTCTGCTCCCATCGTCCGTTCGTTGCTTGGCTGATCACGCGCGGATGCCGGTCACACGGCTGCCGATCACACGCGGATCCAGTCTCGGCGCGGTCGGTGCGGGCCGCAATCAGGGTGGTTCGGGCGGGTGGCCGCCGCCGGTCAGGCCGGGTGGCCGGGCGTCAGGTCCAGTACGTCGCTCAGGAGCAGCAGGGGCGGCCGCTCGGGGCCGGGGCGGCTGCCGTCGACGGGCGCGAGCAGGAATCCGACGTGGTCCCCGCCGTCGACCTGTTCCTCGATCCGGCCGAGGAACCAGGCGGCGGCGTCGTCCAGGACCGGTGCGGGGGCGTGGGGCGACCGGCTCCAGGCGAGGTGTCCGAACTTGTCGGTGTCGTCACCGGTCCGGCTGCCGAAGAGCTCGGCCGTGGGCTTCTGGTCGTCGCGCAGGGCGTGCACCGCGAGGTGGGTGGCCGTCCGGGCGACCGTGTACGTGTGGTTGGCCCTGGAGAGCCACACCATGAAGCGGGGCGGATCGATGGAGCACTGGGAGGCGAAGCCCACCAGGCAGCCGGCCCGCCGGTCCCCGTCCGCCGCCGTCACCACGTACATCGGGTGGTCGAGTACGTCGGTGAACGCGTCCAGTCCCACCACGTGCCGCTCCCCTCCGGCCCCTCGGCCTCCGGCCCTGCCTCCGCCCATCCTGCCACCGCCCGCCCGCCCGGGCGGTCATGTCGCGGCGTTTGCCGGCCGGGATCGCGGTCAGAAGCCCCGTTGTACGACGCATCTCCGCGCCGATCTCCAGGGAGTGATCAGACGTGTCCGACAAGGAGAAGAGCAAGGCCAAGGCCGAACAGGTCAAGGGGAAGCTCAAGGAGACCGCCGGACGCGCGGTGGGCAACGAACGCCTGACCGCCGAGGGGCGTGCCGAGAAGACCAAGGGCAACGCCCGGCAGGCCAAGGAGAAGATCAAGGACACCTTCGAAGGCTGACCCGCCGACCGGTTCGCCCCGGATACGCGTGCGGCCGCCGACCGTTCCCGGTCGGCGGCCGCACGCGTATCCCGACGGCTTGTCCCGTTGTCCCGTCATCCCGAAGGCGTGTCCCGAAGGCGGGTCCCGGCGGGCCCGCGACGCCTCACGGCACCGGCAGCGGGGTGCGCAGGGCGCTGTCGCCGCGGGACCAGGCGCTGCGGATGTGCGCCGCCAGCCGGTCCTCCAGCAGGACGGTCGCCGCGCATCCGAAGGCGACGTCCGCCTCCAGGCCCGGCTCGTCGGCCAGCAGGCCTCCGATGACCTCGTGGCGTACGACCTGTTCGTGGACGGCGTCGGCCTCCACGTGCTCGGCGTAGAAGTGTTCCGCGGCCGGCCCGGCCCCGCAGCGCCGCATGGCCCGCGCCAGGCGGCGGGAGCCGGGTGAGGAGGTGACCTCGACGCACGCGAAGTGCCCGACGAGCGCGCCGCGCAGCGCCCGGTGCAGGCCGAACAGGGACATCAGGTTCACGGTCGCGAGCAGGGGGGCGGGCGCCCGGTCGAGGTACCGGCCGTACGAGGGATCCAGCCGGAGGTCGGTCATGAGTGCGGCGAAGAGCCGCGCGTGGATGCGGTCGGCACGGCCGGCGCCGAACTCGTCGTACTCGATCGCGACCATCGCGGCCTTGGCGCGTCCGGTCAGCCGGGGGATGACCCAGGCGTGCGGGTCGGCCTCCTTGAGGTGGTAGAGGGAGCGCAGGGCCGCGTACTCGCGCAACTGCCAGAGCTCGCCCTCGGTTGCCAGGTGGTGGCTGAGGCTGCCCGAGAGGTCGACGGGCTCGACGAGGAGCGGGGCGAAGGCGTCCTCGACCGAGCGGGGTCCGTCGGCCAGGTCGGTGCGCAGGGCGTGCAGGAACCGGGCTTCCATCGCCTGGCGCAGCCGCAGCAGGTCGGGGTCCCATTCCCGTTCGTCGTCGACCCCGTCGAATCCCGCGTAGTGCAGTTCGTAGAGCAGGTAGAGGGCGAGCTGCAGGTCCTCGCCCCAGGGGTCGGCCCGCAGCACGGCTCCGGGTCGGCAGCCGGGGGCGGTGCCGGACCGCAGCGCCCGGGTCACGGCCCGGGACAGCTCGCCCCGCGCCTCGACCAGGGCGGGACCCGCCGCCGGAGCCGGAGCCGGAGCCGTGGCCGTGGCCGTGGCCGTGGCCGTGGCCGTCGGGATGTTCCGGTCGTGACCCGTCATCGCGGGCTCCCGTCCTCGGTCGGCGGAACGGCTCGTTCCCTGGGGCGGTGGCTGGTGTCGCACCACGGGTACGTGCGGCTGCGACGGCAGGTGCACACGGCGACGACGAACCGGTCGGACCGCACGACGGTCCCGTCGTCGAGGGCGATCTCGACCGGGCCCTCGACGAGGACGGGGCCCCCAGGGGCCACGGACACCCTCCGGGCAGGAATCGCGGCACTGTCAGACGGACACGGCACGGATGATCACCAGCTCTTCCCACTCCTCGTACGGGGACGCCAGCGCCCGCCGTTCCAGCCATTCGCGCCGCCCGCGCAGGACGGGGCCCCACGGCACGACGGTCCGTGCCGTGATCCCGGCGGTCAGACCGGCCCCGGACAGCCGGTCCACGGTCTCCTGGGCCCCGCACATCCCCGAATGCACCATGAGCAGGGAGCCGCCGGCCCGCAGCAGCGCCGGGGCCCTCGAGCAGATCCGGTCGATGACGGCGCGGCCGTCGGGGCCGGCGTCCCAGGCCCGCTCCGGCCCGTGCGCCGGCGGTCCGTCCCCGGGGGCGGGGACGTAGGGCGGGTTCGCGAAGACCAGGTCGAAACGGCGCCCCGCGGTGCGCCCCGCGAAGTCGCCGTGCAGGAGGCGCAGGGGCAGGCGCCGGCGCAGGGCGTTCAGGCGGGCCGTGAGCAGGGCGGTCCAGGACACGTCGACCGCCGTGACCTGCGCGCCGAGGCTCGCGGCGTGCAGGGCGAGCGCACCTGTGCCCGTACCGATTTCCAGCACGTCCCGGCCGGGTCCCAGGTTCTCGTGGTCGAGGGCCTCGGCGAGGAACCGGGTGTCCGCCTGCGGCCGGTACACACCGGGGAGGGCGATCAGGCCCGGAAGGGTTGGGGCCGGGGTCAAAGCCGTACTGGACACCATGTACCTCCGGATGCGCGTGGGGTCCGCGGGGCCGATGCGCGGCATGCGACGGCATGGGGCGCCTGCCCCCCGCGCGGCGCCCCAATCCGGGGCCGGGGTGACTTTCGGAGGAAACGACAGGGATCGGATGACGTCGGGCTGTGCCTGTCGGCAGTGGGCCGGGCTCGGCGTCAGCCGAGGGCCAGCACGACCGGCCCGCCCGCGAGGTCGACGCGGGCCGTCCAGTCCGGCGGGAGCCTGAGGGAGCGGGACGGGGACGCCGGCACCGGGAACCGTCGCCGCCACAGCGTCCGGCCGTCCTGGGCCACCGTCACCACGGGAGTGGTCACCGCTTGCGCGGAACGCAGGAGCAGCGGCCGCCGGGCGATGCCGGTGATCCGGTTGGGCGTCACCCACAGCAGCGGGGCCCGGACGTGCAGCGGAGGGCCGGACTCGGGCCAGGGGTCGCCCGCGAGGTGGGCGAGTACGGAGGCCGCCGCGGCGGCTCCCTCCGCGGCGGCGGTGGCCGCGCTCTCGATGCCGTGGAGGGCGTTGCCCACGGCGAAGACGCCCGGGGCCGCCGTGCGGAAGGCGGCGTCCACACGGGGACCCCGGGTGCCGGGGTCCAGGGGGACGCCGCCGCGGCGGGCCAGTTCGTGGTCGGGGATCCAGTCGCCGGTGAAGACCACCGTGTCGCAGGCGAGGAGGCCCGTACGGCCGTCCCGGTGGCGGACGGCCACGCCCGTCAGCCGGCTCCGGCCGCGCAGTTCGCCGACCGTGGTCGCCGTGAGCAGCGGGATCCCCGGTACGGCTGGGGCGCGCGGGTGCTCCGTGACCATCGCCACCACGTCCGTGCCCGCTTGCCGGAGCGTGGCCGCCGCGTGGCGGGCGACGGGCTCGGCGCCGACCACCACGGCCCGCCGGCCGACGGGCAGGCCGTGCTCGTGGACCGAGCGGAAGAGCTCCCCGGTGGTCAGCACTCCGGACGGGCGTGAGCCGGGGACGAGCCGGGCGCTGCGCGGGCGTTCGCGGGCGCCGGTGGCGAGGACGACGGCCCGGGCCGTGATCCGTTCCAGGCCCGCCGGGCTCGTGGTCTCCAGGCGGAGCGGGCCGGCCCAGCCGGTGGCGGTGACCCCGGTGCGGACGGCGGCCCCGGCGGCGGCGGCGGCCCGCACCCACCGTCGTGCGTAGGCGGGGCCCCGCAGCCAGGGCAGCGGGGCCCGGCCGAAGCCCGCGTGGTGGAGGTGGCGCGGCATCCCGCCCGGGTCCTGCTCGCGTTCGAGGACCTCGACGCGGCCGGCGCCGGCCCGCGCGAGCCGGGCGGCCACGGCCAGTCCGGCGGGGCCGGCCCCGACGACGAGGACGTCGACCCGCGCCTCGGTGCGGTTCACGGGCGGGCCTCCTCGAACAGGGCGCGGACCGCGGCCCCGCAGTGGAAACCCTGGCAGCGGCCGCCCCGGGCGCGGGTGCGCCGCCGCAGGCCGTCCGGCGAGGCGGGCGGTACGGTCGCGGCGAGCGCGTCGCGGATCTCGCCGTGGGTGACGCGCTCGCAGTGGCAGACGATCCGGCCGTACTCCGGGTCCGCCGCGATCATCGCCGCGTCGCGGTACGGGCGGGGGAAGGCCTCGCCGAGGTTCGGCATCCGCACCGGTTCCGGTTCGCGGGCGCCGGTCAGGGGCAGACCGCCTTCGGCGAGCAGCCCGACCACGTGCGCGGCGATCGCCATCGAGGCGGTCAGGCCGGTGGATCGGATCCCGCCCACGGTCACGTAGCGCTGGGCGGGATGGGCGCGGATGGCGTAGTCCTCCTGCCCGGTGGCCGCCCGCAGCCCGGCGTACACGGCGGTGACCTCCTCGTCGAGGAGCGCCGGCAGGATCCGCCGGCCCTTCTCCCGCAGCAGGGCGAGCCCGTCGGCGGTCGAGCCCGTGGCCGTCTTGTCGTCCAGGTCCTCGGCGGTCGGCCCGAGCATGACGTTCCCGTACACGGTCGGGGTGACCAGCACTCCCTTGCCGCGGGCGTCGGGCACCGGCAGCAGGATGTGGTGGACGAGGCCGCGGGCGAGTTCGTCGAAGACGATCAGCTGGCCGCGCCGGGGGGTGACGGTGAAGTCCTCGTGGCCGAGGAACCGGTCGATCTCGTCGGCGTGCAGGCCGGCCGCGTTGACCAGGTGCCGGGTGCGCAGCGGGCCCCGGCCGGTGGCGAGGGTGTGCGGTCCGCCCGGGGCGACCGACCGTACGGGGCAGTTGAGGTGCAGGTCGACGCCGGCCCGCACGGCCTGGGTCGCATACGCGAGGGTGGTCGTCCAGGGGCAGATGAGGGACTCGTCCGGTACGTGGAGCGCGCCCAGTACTCCGGGCCCCAGTTCCGGTTCGCGGGCCCGTACCTCGTGGGCGGGGAGGATCCGGGCGGAGCGGTAGCCGTTGCGCACGGCCTTGTCGGCGAGCCCCGGCAGGGCCGCGAGCTGTTCCTCGTTCCAGGCGACGAGCAGGGCTCCGACCGGTTCCACCGGGATGCCGCTGTCGGCCGCGTACGCGGCGAGCAGCCGCTGCCCGTCGCGGACCAGCCGGGACTCCAGGGAGCCGGGCACGGCGTCGAAACCGGTGTGCAGGATGGCGGTGTTGGCCTTCGAGGTGCCGTTGCCGACGTCGTCGGAGGCGTCGATCAGCGCGATCCGCAGGGGGAGGCGGGACAGTTCGCGGGCGATGGCAGAGCCCACCACGCCGGCGCCGACGACCGTCACGTCGTACGGATCGCCGCCGGGCAGCGGGCCGCGCCGGGTCAGGGTCATGCCGGGCCGTCGAGCAGGGAGGACACCGCCGTCCGGAACCGCGCGCGGCGCTCGGCGGCGTGTTCTGCGCGGGCCTTCGGCTCGTAGACGGCGGACGGCTTCCACTCGGGCACGGCCTCGTGCACGGTGAGGGAGGGGTCGAGGCCGAGCCGGGCGACGGCGGCGACGCCGAGGGCGGTGGCGTCCGGGAGGGCGGACACCTCGACGGGGATCTGCAGCAGGTCGGCCTGCGCCTGCATGAGCAGGGCGGAGCGGGTGAGGCCGCCGTCGACGCGCAGGGCGGCGAGCGGCGTGCCGAGGTCGGTGGCGACGGCGTCGGCGAGCTCGGCGACCTGGGCGGCTATGCCGTCGCACAGTGCCCGTACAAGGTGCCCGGCGGTGGTGTCGAGGCCGAGGCCGGTGACCGAGCCGCGCAGGTCGCCGCGCCACCAGGGGGCGGCGAGGCCGGCGAGCGCGGGGACGAAGGTGACGCCGCCGGCGTCGGGGGCGGTCCCGCCCACGGCGTCGAGGTCCTGGGCCCCGGAGATCACGCCGAGGTCGGTGAGCCAGCGGACGGCGGACGCGACGGTGTAGACCTGGCCGTCCAGGCAGTAGCTGGTCCCGCCGCCGAGCCGCCAGGCGACACAGCCGACGAGTCCGCAGGTGCTGCGGCGGGGGCGCGGGCCGCTCTGCGCGAGGAGGAACGCCCCCGTGCCGTAGGTGCACTTGGCGGTGCCGGGTTCGGTGACGCGCTGGGCGAGCAGTGCGGCCTGCTGGTCGACGAGCAGCCCGGTCAGCGGCAGCGGGGGTCCGAAGGCGGTGGTGGTGCCGACGCGGGTGTCCGCGTCGACGATCGCGGGCAGGGCCTCGCCGGTGAGGCCGAAGGCGTCCAGTGCCGCCGGTGACCAGGCGACGGTGTCGAGGTCGAGCAGCTGGGTGCGGCCGGCGGTCGCCGCGTCGGTGACGAAGGCGCCGGTGAGCCGGTGCACCAGCCATGCGTCACTGGTCGTCACGACGCCGCGGCGGGTGAGGTGACGGCGTATCCAGGCCATCTTCGGCGCGGCGAAATACGGGTCGAGGGGCAGGCCCGTCCGGTCCTGCAACGACGCCGCCTGCGGGGCCAGTTCGGTGCAGATCGGTTCGGCGCGGCGGTCCTGCCAGACGATGGCCTCGGTCAGCGGCTCACCGCTCGCCGGGTCCCAGGCGAGGACGGTCTCCCCCTGGTTGGCCAGGCCCACCGCCGCGACCGGTTCGCCGGCCGCCGCGAGGGCGGCGCGTCCCGCGTCGACGACCGAATCCAGCAGTTCGCGGGGGTCCACCTCCACGCGGCCGCCCGGCAGGTACCGGGGCCGTACGGGGGCGGAGGCGGCGCCGATGACCCCTCGTACGGGGCAGACGACGAGGGCCTTGGTTCCCGAGGTGCCCTGGTCCACAGCGAGCACCGGGCCCGTCATCACCACTCCGTCCCTGGCGTCGGCATGCGCGATCGTCTGCCGGAAGACTTCACCAGCGGACGCCGCCCCGTCAAGATCCATCCGCGCGGGCAACGGGCCGACTGACGCGAATTCACATCTTGTATGTGGCTTGATACTTGCATTCGAAAAAGTTTCATGACTCGAACGCTCACAGTCACTCTATAGTGATCGCCGATCACCAGGCGCGAAGGCCATGCGATGCGAGGACCGATGACGACGACCACCGCAAGACGCGCCCGTCCCGGCTACCCGTCGACCGGGGCGAGGTGATGGCGGGCAGCGACTTCCGGCCCGTCTACCACCCCGCCGGCCACGACAACGACCTCCGGGTGGCCGTGCAGGACCTGCGCACCGGCCGCTGGGTGGCGATGGCCCAGTTACTGGACCGGACGGACGGCTGGGGGCTGTGGACCCAGCGCACCCAGGTGCTCGCCGCGGTCGCCGCCGGATCCGACGTGGTCCAGGCGTGGCGGTCCGAGGAACCGCGCAGCGTCGCCGCGTCCGTCATGCACACGCGCGTCGTCGTGGAACGCGCCGTCCGCGCCCACCGGGCGCGCCACCCCCGCACGCGCGAGCTGTGGCAGGAGGCGTGGGCCGCCTGCCGCGACGCCTCCGAGGCGAGCCCCGCCGACCCCGTCCCCTGGGTCTGCCTTCTCGCACTGGCCCTGCTCGACGAGCACCGCTCGATGGACGAGCACCGGCAGCAGCCGCCCGCCCTGATGCTGCCCCTCGGCCCCTGGGGCATCCTCGCCCAGGTCGACAAGCGCGACCCGCACAACCGCGAGGCGTACCACCGGATGCTGCAGTTCGTGTGCGCCGGTACGGCCGGTCCGCTGACCGAGGCCGCCAACTTCGTGCACTGGGCCTCCGGTTCGGCGCCGGCCGCGTCCGCCGTGCATCTCCTGCCGCTCTATCTGAGCGTCGAGCGGTACCGCCGCGAACGCGGCCAGGAGAAGGCGCTCGACCTCCACTGGGTCGCCGAGGACGCCGTCCGCGACGCCGGACACGCACTCGACACCTGGTTCCGCCACAGCGACCTGCGCCGCGCCTCCCCGCTCGACCTGAACCACCTCGCCCACGCGCTGTGGGGGGCCCACCGGTTCGACGAGGCGGCCCAGGTCTTCGACACGATCGACCGGTACTGGACCACCCTGCCCTGGGCGCACCGGACGCGTGACCCCGCCGACCAGGAGCTGGCCATGGAGGTCTTCCTGCGGGCCAGGACCCGCAGCCTGGCGGCCCGGGGCTGACTCCGCGGCCCCCGCCCCGCGGCGGCCCCGTATCCCCACCGCTCCACCCCCGTGTCCCCCCGCAGTCCCCACCCGCTCCACCCCCGTCCCCGATCTTCACGACCCCCGGAGGTACTCCCCCATGTCCCGCACCGCGCCGACCGTCCGCCAGGACAGCAAGGCCCCGCCCCGGCGGGACGAGGAGGAACGGCTCAGAGAGCTCGGCTACCAGCCGGTCCTCGCCCGCCGGATGGGCGGCTTCGGCAACTTCGCCATCAGCTTCTCGGTCATCTCCGTCCTGTCCGGCTGCATGACCCTCTACGGCTTCGGGCTGGGCACGGGCGGCCCGGCCGTGATGCTGTGGGGCTGGGCGGGCGTCGGCCTGTTCGTGCTCTGCGTGGGCCTCGCCCTGGCCGAGGTCACCAGCGCGTACCCCACCTCGGGAGCGCTCTACTACATGGCCGACCGGCTCGGCGGGCGCCGTTGGGGCTGGTACACCGGCTGGCTGAACCTGCTCGGCCTGCTCGGCGCGATCGCCGGCATCGACTACGGCGCCGCCCTGTTCACCGGCGCCTTCCTCAACCTCCAGTTCGGCGTCGAGCCCACCCCCGGCCTGACGTTCGTGATCTTCCTGTGCATCCTGCTGCTGCACGCCGCGCTCAACCTCTTCGGCGTCCGCCTCGTCAGCGTGCTGAACTCCGTCAGCGTCTGGTGGCACCTGGGCGGCGTCGCCGTGATCGTGGGCGCCCTGGCCCTCATACCCGACCAGCACCAGTCGCCCTCGTTCGTCTTCACCGAGTTCGTCAACGACACCGGCTGGGCCAACCCGTTCTACGTGGCCGCGGTCGGTCTGCTGCTCGCCCAGTACACCTTCTCCGGGTACGACGCCTCCGCGCACCTCTCGGAGGAGACCTCCAACGCCTCGGTCTCCGCCGCCCGGGGCATCGTGCGGGCCATCTGGGTCTCCTGGATCGCCGGCTTCGCGCTGCTCGCGGGCCTCACCTTCGCCATCCAGGACTACGCGGCCGTCCAGGGCACCGCCACCGGGGTCCCGCCGGCCCAGATCTTCCTCGACGCGCTGGGGTCCGGCGGCGCCACCGCCCTGCTCCTCGTCGTGATCGTCGCCCAGCTCTTCTGCGGCAACGCCGAGGTCGCCGCCGCGAGCCGGATGGTCTTCGCCTTCAGCCGCGACAACGCGCTGCCCGGCTCCGCGCTGTGGCGCAAGGTGAGCAGCCGTACGCAGACCCCGGTCCCGGCCGTATGGCTCTCCGTCGCCGTCGCGGCCGTGCTGGCGCTCCCGTCGCTCTACTCCGCCACCGCCTACGGGGCCGTGACCGCCATCAACGTCATCGGCATCACGCCGGCCTACGCGATCCCGATCTACCTGCGGCTGCGCGCCGGGAACCGGTTCCAGCCCGGGCCGTGGAACCTGGGCCGGTGGAGCAAGCCGATCGGCTGGATCGCCGTGGTGTGGGTGGCCGTGGTCACCGTGCTGTTCTGCCTGCCGCAGAAGTCGCCGGTCACCATCGACTCGATGAACTACGCGGTGATCGCGCTGGCCGTGGTCCTCGTCCTGGCCAGCGCCTGGTGGTACGCCGCCCGGCGCTCGTACGGGACGCCGTCGGCCTACGGCAACGCCCGGGAGCAGGCGGAGATCGCCGAGGGCATCGTCTGAGCCGGCCGTCCGTCCGCGCGCGCCCCGCCGCACCGGGGCGCGCGCGGTGCGTTCAGACCAGTTCGGGCTGCGGCTCGCGCCGCTGCTGCGGCAGCGCCACCGGCTCGGCCCGGCGGTCCCAGCGCTTGGTGATCCGCACGTAGCCGTAGATCACCGAGACCATCGACAGGACGACGAGCGGGCCGTACACCCCCGGGAGCGCCGCCATCTCCATCGACAGGAAGCGGTACGACAGCAGGAGCGCGAGGAAGACCGCGGTGCCGTGGGCGACGAACCGGATCCCCGTGCGGTCCCAGCCGTGGTCGAGGGTGCGCAGCGCGGCGTCGATGGTGAGGGTGAACACCACGCCTGCGACGATGTCCGCGCCGTAGTGGTAACCGAATCCGAGGGTCGCGCCGAGCGTCGCGATCAGCCAGAACGTTCCCGCCCAGCGGAGGGCCCGGGGGGCCTTGCGGGAATGGATGAAGATCGCCGTGGCCCACGCCGTGTGCAGGCTGGGCATGCAATTGCGCGGAGTGAACTCGTCGAAGAGCATCGGCTGCGGGGTGGTGACCGGCGGCGGCGTGTGCGGCCAGAGCTCGGCCAGCGCCCACTGCCCGCCGTCGGCGCCGTACGCGAAGATCGGCCCGACCACCGGGAAGACCATGTAGATGCCCGGGCCGAGCAGCCCGATGGCCAGGAAGGTGCGCACCAGGTGGTGGCGTGGGAAGCGGCGCTCGGCCGCCACGTGGCGCAGCTGGTACAGCGCGACGACGACCGCCATCACGGCGAGCTGGATGTAGACGAACTCCAGGACGCGGAAGCCCACGACCCCGGTGGCCTCGACGATCCGGCCCGCCACCCATGACGGGTTGCCCAGCGCCTGGTCGGCGGTGGCCACGTACTGGTCGAGCACCGTCGGGCGGGTCTTCGACGTGATCAGCAGCCAGGTGTAGCCGGTCTTGCGGCCGGTCACCAGCAGCAGGGCCAGTCCGACGCCCTGGAGCAGCAGGGTCCGCTCACGGCCGGTGCGGCGGGTGAGTGCGACGACGGCGCAGCCCAGGGTGACCAGGAGCGCGCCGTTGCCGTACATCATCTCGGCGCCGGCCGCCCACCGCACGAGCCAGAAGACGAGGTCGATGCCGACCGCGGTGCCGAGCGCGATGAACCGCTGCCGCCAGGTGAGCACCACCAGCATCAGGGCCATGCTGGCGTAGAGCACCGTGCCCGACTTGGGTGCGAACACCACCTCCCGGGCCTGGTCGGTGATCGGCCCCGGTACGCCATAGCCGCGCGCGGCGATCTCCAGGGCGACGAGGAATCCGAGGGTCACCGCGCTCGCCGCGACCCACAGAACGACGCGTGGCCGGCGCCATACGGCGGACTCGGCTCCGCCGCCCTTTCGCGAAAACACTCGCTTTACCGCAGATATCAATTTTTCAGCCGATGTTCATATGTCAACCTGATCACTGTGCGCTCGAACATGTTAGCGGAGCCGATCGGCCCGTTCGGAAAAGTTATGCAGGCCACATCCGGGAAACCGAGGAGGACTGCCGGGCGTGCCGGGCGGAATACGGAATTCCCCGGCATCAGCAGAGGGCGTCCCAGCGGTGGAGGGCGGCGGTGCGGGTGGCGGGCGCGCCGTCGGCGTCGGGGGCCGGGGGCCGGGGTGAGCAGGGGCGGCCGGTCGGTGAGCGGTGGCCGGAAGGACAGCCGAACGCACTGACTCCGCGGCCGTGGTCCCTGTACCCGCGGCGGGGCCCTCGAAGTGCAGCGGCAGGCCGTCCGGAACGCTCGCGCAGGGCTCGGGGGCGGGAAAGGAGCCGCCGCACGCTTGCCTTAGGGTGACCTCATGGTGGGGCATTCGAGTACACGGCAGCGGCTGATCGTCGCCTTCGTCTCCTTCGTCCTGGCGACCGCCGCGACGGTCGTGGCGGCGGCCTCGTCGACAGGTCCCGCGTCGGACGCCGACGCGCGGCCCGCCGGCGGGTTCCAGCGACCGCCCGAGCCGCCCAAGGAGCACGATCTGCGACTCGGCGTCTCCTACGGCGACACCCTCACCTGGAAGTCCGACGACGGCCTGGCCGCCGCCCTCAACGACGCGGTGGGGCTGGGCACCACCTGGATCCGGGTGGACCTGTCCTGGAACAACATCCAGCCGGACAGCCCTCGCACCTACCAGTGGCAGCGCTTCGACCGGATCGTGAAGGCGGCCCGCGAACGCAACCTCGACGTCCTCGCCACGGTCGCCTACACGCCCGCGTGGGCGCGGGCCGAGTCCTGCACGGGGCACCGTCCCACGTGTCCGCCGGCCGACCCCAAGAAGTTCGCCGCGTTCGCGAAGCTCGCCGCCCTGCGCTACGCGCCCCAGGGCGTGCACACGTGGGAGGTCTGGAACGAGCCCAACCTCCCCCAGTTCTGGTACCCCAAGCCCGACGCGAAGGCGTACACCACCCTGCTCAGCTCCACCGCCGCCTCGCTGCGCGAAGCCGACCCGACGGCGTACGTGCTGATGGGCGGCCTGGCCGCCGTCGGCACCTGGGAATCCATCAAGTACGTCTCCCACCTGGACTTCCTGGAACAGGTCTGCCGGCTCGGCGGCAACAAGGTGGTGGACGCGCTCAGCTACCACCCCTACGCCTGGCCCCAGCTCCCTCACGACGGCAAGGTGTTCACGGAGATCAGCAGCGCCGGGGAGAACCTGGTCGGCGTCGCCGAGCGGCACGGGACAGCCGGGATGCCGGTGTGGCTGACCGAGACGGGCGCGCCGACCAACGGTCCGGGCAACCCCGCCGCCGACGAGAAGTCCCGGACGGAGAACATCACGCACGTCAGCGAGGAGTTCCAGGCGCGGATCGCCACCGACACCGTGCCCACGGCCGCGAAGGACAAGTACGTGGCCGCCGCGTTCTGGTTCGCCCATCAGGACACGGCCACCGGCAACGACAAGAGCCATTCCAAGTACTACGGGCTGCGCCGCTACGACGGCTCCGCGAAGCCCGCGTTCGCCGCGCTCCGGGCCGCCATCGAGGAGTACGCGAAGAAGCAGCGCCGATAGCGGTCTGCCGTGCCGGGAGACCGGCCGGCGGTCACAGCGAGCGGAACAGGTCCACGTACCGGGCCAGGAGGCCGTCCCAGGCGAACCGCTCACGCGCGGTACGCAGCCCCGCCTCGCCCAGCCGGTCCGCCAGTGCACCGTCCTCCAGGAGCCGCCTGCAGGCGCCCGCCAGGGCGCCGGGGTCGCCGGGCGGGACCAGCAGGCCGTTCTGCCCGTCCTCGACGACGTACGGGATGCCGCCGACCCGCGACCCGACCACCGGTGTGCCGCAGGCCATCGCCTCCACGAGGACCATGCCGAACGACTCTGCCTCCGTCACGGAGGGCAGGACCAGCACCGCCGCCTCGCGGACCGCCCGGACGAGGTCGGGCCCGGTCAGTTCGCCGGACGCGGTGACCCGGTCCTCGAGGCCGAGGGACGCGGCCAGGGCGAGCTGGTCCGCGACCGCGTCGCCGTCACCGACCAGGCGCAGCCGGGCACCGGGTACTTCGGCCAGGGAGCGGACGAGGACATCGACCCCCTTCCACGCCGAGGACCGGTCGATGCGTCCGACGTAGAGGAGCGTCGGCGGGCGGGTGGAGGGCGGCGGACCCGGCGTGAAACGGGCGGTGTCGACGCCCGGGCTGATCTCCAGGGCCCCGGGCCGCCCGGCGGCCAGGGAGACGGGGGACACGGCGACCAGGGCGCGGGCCCGGCCGAACACCCGGGGCAGGACCCGGCGTTCGTAGAGGCCGATGAGGCGGTCCGCGGCGCCGGTGCCGGGGCCGCCCTTGCGCATCGAGCCGGCATGGTAGGTGAGCACGGCCGGGCGGCGGCCCGCCACGGCCACGGCGATGTCGCCGAGTCCCGGTACGGGGGCGTGGGCGTGGACCACGTCGGCGCCCGTACGGCGCAGCCAGTACCGCAGCTGGAGCGGCCACAGGGGGCTCAGGGGGGTGTTGGAGAGCCGGAACCAGGAGCCGAGCCGGATGACCCGCACGCCGTCCTCCAGGCACGTACGGGTGCGCAGCCCGGGCCCGCTGGTGAGGACGACGGCGTCGAGGCCGGGCGCTTCGTGCACGGCCCGGGCGACCCGGGACGCATACTGTTCGACGCCCCCGAGGTGCGGCGGGTAGTAGGGGGTGACGACGGCCACCGTGCGGGGGTTCACAGGGCGGCCCGCAGCAGGCCGGGAAAGCCTTCTGCCTCGGCGACGTATCCGGGCAGGCGGCGTCGCAGCTGCTCGCGGTAGCCGGAGTCGTCCTGGAGCAGCGGTGCGACCAGCGCCCACAGCCGCGGATGGGTGACGTCCTCGATGGCCAGCACGTGGGCGCCGAGGCCGAGGTCGGCCATGATGCCGCGGGTCTTGTGCTCGTACTCGATGGCCACGCAGGGCACTCCGCTGGTCAGGGAGAAGATCACCGAATGGAAGCGGGTGCCGATCAGCAGGGCGCACTCGCGGTAGACGCCCTTGAGGTCGCGGTAGTCCACCCGGTCCTCGATCAGCAGGGGCGCCGCGGTGCAGTGGGCGGCGATCCGGCGCTCCACGATCCGGTCGTCGTCGCTCAGGTAATCGGTGCTGACCTGCGGGATCAGCACGACGCGCGCTCCGGTGGCCTGGACGGCGTCGATCGTCGCGGCCAGGGCCCGTTCGTACGCGTCCTGGGCGGCCGGGGCCAGCCAGCGCCTGGCCGTGACCCCGACCAGCCGCTGCTGCGGTGCGATGCCGAGCCGGGCCCGCCAGTCGGAGGACGGCGGCGGGTCGAACGCGAAGCCCGAGTCGACGCCCCGGGTGACGGCCGCGTCGGGCAGGCCGCAGCCGCGCAGCTGGGCCACGCTGACGTCCTCGCGGGCCAGGACGAGCGGGGACCGGCCGAGGGCGCGGGCGACCAGGCGCCGCTGGAGGGACGAGGGGAACGGGCCGTAGGACTGCGGGGCGAAGACGACGGGCACGCCGGCGCGCTGGGCGAGCAGCACCGGCAGCAGGACGAAGAAGACGTTCTGGTGGCCGTCGAGCCCGGGGCGGGCCAGGACGTACCCGCCTCCGGTGGACACCACCAGGTCGGCGCCGGCCAGCGCGTCCGCCTCGCGCCGGGCCTCGGCGGGCAGGACCCTGCGCAGGAGGCCGGCCGCGGACCGGGGCAGCAGGAGGAGGCCGGCGGAGGCCGCGCCGACGTACGCCTTCCGCAGGATCCGGCGGGAACGCGAAGCGGTGCCGTCGGCGACGTGGCGGCGGATCGAGCCGAGGTTCGGGGCGCCCTCGAATGCGGGGTGGACTGCGGGGTCCTCCATGCCGGCGACGCGGACGTCGGCGCCGGGGAACGCCTCGCGGACCTGTCGCAGGCAGACGGAGAGCAGCGCGGCGTCGCCCGCGTTCTCCCGGACGTAGGCGTTGATCACCACGATCTTCACGGGCGGTACCTCTCGGCAGGTGGGGCGGCGGACGGCGCGGCGGCGGCCGGCGGATGCGGGGCCGGCTGCCCGGGCAGGCGCACGGCGCGCAGTTGGAGGGTGTCGACGGGGGACCAGCCCGGTCCGGGGTCGAGGTCCGGTTCCGGCGGGCGGGGCGCGGAGGGCCGGCCGCGCAGCAGGGCGACGGTGGCGAACAGGCCGGCGGCCAGGTTGCCGATGCCCCAGGCGCAGCCGACCCAGACCAGCCCGTGCGGCGCCCACCACACGGCCAGGCCGATGGTGGTGCACGCCAGGATTGCGTTGGCGGTGATGAGCTGCTTCATCCGCTGGGCCAGCTTCAGCCCGAAACACGCCCAGGTGTTGAGGGCGACGGCGAGGGCGGCGAGGGCGAGCACCGTGAGCAGACCGCTCGCGGCCGCGGTGTAACCGCCGCCGAACACCAGCAGGAGCAGCCCGCTGCCGGCCGCGACGACGGCGACGGCGGGTACCTGCACCGCGGCGATGATCTTCGCGGAGCGGCGCAGGAGTTCACCGAACCGGGACGGGTCGGAGGAGACCTCGGCGAAGACGGCCTCGCCCACGGCGGTGGACACGGAGTTCAGGAGGGCGGCGATCTGGAAGGCGACGAAGTAGTAGCCGGCTTCGGCGGCGCCCAGCTTCTGGAGCACGATCAGCGGAGTGACCAGGACGGGCGCCAGGTTGATCAGGCTGGAGGCGTAACTGGCGACGGAGAAGCGCAGTTGCTCGCGCAGCCGGGTGCCGCGGGTGCGGAAGTCGAAGCGGAAGCCGAGGCGGCGCCGGAGCAGCAGCAGGGCCGCGGCGCCGGCGACGGCGTAGCCGATGCCCGCCGAGCCGAGGATTCCGGCCGCGCCGTACCCGGCCAGGGCGACGGGTGCGGCGAGTTTGGCGATGCCTTGGAGGATCCCGTCGGACAGCACGTTGTACTGCGCCATGCGGGCGCTGATGAAGACCGACTTGACCAGGAGGTTCAGCGAGGCACAGGCGCAGGACAGGACGAACAGGGCGGCGAGGTGCGCGTGGTCGCGGACGAACAGCAGCTTGTGCCCGTACCAGGGCAGCCCCAGCAGGTAGATCCCGGCGGCGACGCAGGAGACCAGCAGCACCAGGGCGGTGGACTGGGTGATCTGGCCGTTGCGGGCCCTGCCCTCGGCGGGGAAGCGGATCAGGGTGCTGTTGAGGCCGAGCATGCTGAGGTAGGAGAGCAGCGAGGTCGCGGAGATCAGCGAGGTGGCCAGCCCGACCTGCTCGGGCGGGTAGTAACGGGCCACGACCACCCAGAAGAGGAAGCTCAGCCCGGCGGTCGTGACCGTGGACGCCAGCAGGAAGAACGAGCTCCGGAACATCTGGTCCGCGGGCCGGGCGTGCCTACCCACGGCCGGCGTCCCCGTAGTGCCCGAGCAGCGCCGTCACGTGCCGGTCCCAGCCGAAGGACGCCTCGGCGAAGGCGCGGGCGGCGGCTCCGGTCGCCGCCCGCCCGGCGGGGTCCGCGACCAGGCCGTCGAGCGCGGCGCGCAGTGCGGGGACGGTACGGGGCACGAGCAGGGCGACGCCGCGGTCCAGGCCGTACGGGGCGTATCCGGGGTCGTCGGTCGTGACGACGGGCAGGCCCGAGGCCATGGCCTCCTGGACGGTCAGCGGGAAGCCCTCGGCGGTGGAGGGCAGGGCGAACACGTCGCACGCGCGGTAGGCGTCGGCGAGGTCCTCGGCGGACAGGGAGCCGAGGTGGTGGACGCCGGAGCGTCCGGCGAGGGCCGCGGCGTCCCCGTCACCGGCGAAGACCAGGTCGTATGCGGCGTCGCCGGCGTGGGCGTCGAGGAGGAGGTCGTACCCCTTCTTGGGGACGAGCCGGCCCGCGAAGAGCACGAGGGTGCGTCCGGCCGGCAGGCCGAGCCGCGCCCGGGCCGCGGCCCGCTCCGCGGCGTCGGCGGCCGGCCGGAACAGGCCGGTGTCCACACCGTTGGCGAGGTGGTGGCGGGCTTCGGCGCGGGCGCCGAGCCTGCCGGCGAACGCGGCGACGTCGGCGTTGACGGTGAGCACCCGGCGGGCGCGGCGGAGCTGGGGCCGGCCCGCAACGGCGTAGACGGCCCGCTGGACGGCGCGTACGAGGGCCGAGGGGTGCGCCACCATGCCGACGTGCTGGGTCACCACGGTGGGGGTGCGGGTGGCGGCCGCGGCGAGTCCGGCCGCCCAGGAGGAGGCGTAGAGGCAGTCGTGGACGTGGACGACGTCGGCGTGGCGGGCCCAGCGCAGGGCCACGGGCAGCAGGGCCGGCGAGAACAGCGGGAAGGGGACGCCCGACCGGCGCTCCACCACGTTGGACGCGGCGACGCGGACGACGCGGACGCCGTCCTCGTGGTGGATGCCGGCGTGGTCGCCGCTGGTGAGGACGGTGACGTCGGCGCCGTGCCGGGCGAGGTGGAGCGCTTCGTTGCGGACGACGTTCTCGATGCCGCCCAGATGCGGCGGGTAGTAGTGGCTGACGAGCAGGACCCGGGGCCGGCGCCGGACGTGGTTCATCGGTAGACCACCGCCCCTTCGTTGCTGTAGATCAGGTTGCGTGTGGTGTCGAGGAGGTCGCGCGGGTACCGGTACGTCACGAGGTCGCCCCGGAAGAATACGGTGACCTCGTCCTTGCGGGTCGGCGTGGACCCGAGCAGTACGTAGGACTGGGACCGCAGCAGCGCGGGGTGGACGCTGTCCTGCGTGCGGACGGTGAGGAGGGTCTGCAGACGGCTGAAGGAGTACCGGTCGGTCTGTACGACGAGGTCGTCGCCCGCAGCCCGCTGGTTGAGCCACATGGCGGCCCGGCGGTCCTCGGCGTGCGGGTAGTAGATGTCGTAGGCGGGGCCGGAGTTGCTGAGGGCGAGCTGCGCGGGGTAGCCGCCGAGTACCTTGGGGACGGCCCCGGTCAGGTCGAGCAGCAGCCCGGCGACGAGGACGCACAGCACGGGAACGGCGCGGCGCCCGGCCCGGCGCACCGCCCACAGGGCTCCGGCGGCGATGAACGGGGCGAAGAACAACAGGCCCTGCTGGAAGGCACGGAGCACGCTGTAGTCCACCGACAGCTGCGGCACCAGGGTGAACAGGCCCATCATCGCGAGGGCGCCCACGGTCAGGGTGGTCTGGTCGCGGACGGGCGTGAACGGGCTGTTGCGGCCGCGCAGGGCGATCACGAACCCGACCAGGACCAGGACCTGGAGCAGCAGGGCGGCGGCCTGCCGGAGCACGCCGTTGAGGGCGGGCACGCTCAGGCCGACGGTGTCCAGCGCCCGGCCGGCGGCGGTGAGCGGCAGGTTCTCCTTCTCGGCCACGGGCGTGGGGTACTTCGTGAGGGGCTCCAGCGGCAGGTACTTGCCGTCGGCCCGGTCGGCCCGGGTGTGGTCGATGGTGTCCTCGCGGTATTCGGCGAGCCGCTCCTCGGGGGTCACTCCGGCGCCGCCGAAGAGGCTGTAGCGGGTGTCGGAGGAGCCTCCGCGGGCGTCGCCGGACCCGAACAGGTCGCTCGCGACGACGCGCAGTGTGCTTTGGAGCTGGCCGCCGGTGTGGGTGAGGGGACCGGCCCAGAGCAGGGCGAGAACGGCCGGTACGGCCACGGTCCACCAGGTCAGGAACGTCCGCATCCGGCCTTGGCGGACGGCGCGGTGCGGATGGGCGCGGCCCGGCCGGGAGGCCAGCCGCCAGGCCTTGTCCACGGCGAACGCGGTCGCCAGGGTCCCCACGATGACGTAGATCGTCGAGTAGTGGGACAGGACCACTCCGGCGAGCAGCACGGTGAACACCGCGCGCCGCAGGGGCAGCGGGCGCCGGGAATCCGTCAGGACGAGCATCGCGCAGGCCAGGAGCAGGAAGGCGATGGCCTGCCGGCCCAGGAACGGCATGTCGGTGAAGAAGGTCGGGAACGCCATGAAGAACACGGCGGAGAGCAGCGCCACGAGCGGGGACGCCACGTTGCGCACCGCGCGGTGGACCAGCACCGGGGTCAGGGCGAAGAGCAGCGGCAGGACGGCCTTGAAGACGTAGATGTCCTCGATTCCCGTGAGCCGGAAGATGCTCACCGGGAGCAGGGTGATGCTCAGGCACGCGTTGTACGGGTCGGTGTAGGCGGAGATGTCCCAGAAACCGCCGCCGAGGGTGAGGCGGAAGTAGAGGTACTCGCGCTGGATGTCGTGCCCGGCGATGTACCAGCCGCGCAGGGAGGTGAGCAGCAGCAGGGTGGCGGAGGCGGCGTAGATGCCGGCCTCCAGGACGATCGTGGAGCACCGTGCGTGGTGCAGCAGCAGGAGGACGATCAGCGCCGTGACGACGACCAGGGCAGCCGTGCTGACGGCGCCGCCCAGGCCGTTGTTGAGCCTGATCGGACCGGCCACGGAGAGCAGCAGTGCGATTCCGGCGGCCCAGGCCACCGGGCGGGCGCCGCTCAGGGGTGCGCCGCGCAGGAGGGGCCGGGGTGACTGGGGGGCGAGGATTCCGAGGACGAGCAGCACGAGGGTGGTCGCCGAGGCCAGGACCAGCCGGGTCAGGGGCCGTTCCACGCCGAGCAGCGGAAGCGCGGTGTTGACGCCCAGCGCCACGAGGATGTCGAGGAGCACGGCGAGACCGGCCGCCAGCAGGAGGGAGCCGCTGCGGGTGGAGACCACTTTGTCGGTGAGGCCGCGCAGCAGCAGGACGGGCGCGGCGAAGAGCAGCCACAGGCCGACCGGCGCGAGCAGGAGGGCGGGGACGCCGGGCAGCGTCTCGACGGCGCAGGCGGGGCCGAGGCTCAGCAGGACGCCGAGCCGTCCGCGCAGCCACGTGGGCGGGTTCATATCCCTGCCTTCCGGTACACGAGCTCCACTTGCCGGGTGACTTCCTCCCAGGTGTGGCGGCGGGCCCGCTCGGCGCTGCGGCCGGCCAGCCGGCCGCGCAGGGCGGGGTCGGACGCCAGGCGGTCCACGGCGGCGGCGAGCGAGGCCGGGTCCGGGGCGGCCAGCAGGCCGACGCCGCGCAGCAGTTCCGTGTTGCCGGGGACATCGGTGGCCAGGACGGGCAGGGCGGCGGCCATGGCCTCCAGCGCGGCGAGGGGCATGCCCTCCCGGTCGGAGGGCAGGACGAAGACGTCGGCGTCCGCGTAGGCGGCGAGGAGGTCCTCGTCGTACAGGGGCCCGGTGAACTCGACGCGCTCGCCGAGGCCGAGTGCGGCGGCGCGGGCCCTCAGGTCGGCGTCGAGCTCCCCGCCGCCGACGACGCGGAGCCTGAGCGGGGATTCGGCCAGGCTGATCGTGTCGAGCAGGCGCGCGATGTTCTTCTGGGCGCTGAGGCGGCCGACGTAGAGCAGCCGCAGGGGCCGGGGGGTGTCGGTCGCGGTGGCCGCGAGGACCGGGGAGGGGGCAGGAGCGGGACGGAAGAACTCCGGGCCGACGCCGTTGGGCACCACGTGCACGCGCGCGGGCGGCACCCGGTAGGCCTCCTCGACGAAGCGGGCCTGCTGCTCGGTCAGCACGATGACCGCCGCGGCGGCGCGGGCGACGCGTCCGAAGACGTGCTTCTTGTAGGCGGGCAGGAGTCCGCCGAGGCGCCCGCTGGCGTCCACGTCGAGGTGGAAGTGGAGTACGAACGGCTGCCGGCGCAGCCGGGCGGCGAGTGCCACGGTCTCCGGCAGCAGGGCGTGCGCGCAGTGCGCGTGCAGCACGGCGCCGCGCGGCGCGGCCAGGAGCGAGCCGAGGAGTCCGGGCGCGATGGCGGTGTGGGCGAACTCGGTGGCGCGGTGCCTGCGCACGGTGACGCCGTCCTCCCGGGCCCGCCGCGGCGCGCCGCCGGAGCCGAGCGTGGTGGTGACGACGCGGACGTCGTGGCGTTGGGCGAGGCAGCGCGACAGGTGCAGCACGACGCGCTCGAGGCCGCCGAGGTGTGGTGGGTAGTACGGGCTGATCTGGAGAACGGTGCGCATCAGAGTTCCGGGGGCCGGCCGAAGCGGAAGTGAAGGGTCTGGGGATGCCCGGTGAGCGAGACCCGGACCAGGGCGACGTCGGTCCCCTTGGCGCGGATCCGCGCCGTGACCGGGACCGCGGCGCCCTGGTGGGGTTCGACGGGGTAGGTCTCGGTCACCAGCACCTTGCCGTTCGCCGCCTCCACGGTGAGCGTCGCGACCAGCGACCGGGCGCCGGAACCGTGGTCGTTCACTGCGAAGGGAACGAGGACGCTCGCTCCGTCGAAGCGCGGGTTCTCGGTGAAGTAGAGCTCGATGTAGGCGGCCTGCCGGCGGGTGAACGAGTCCAGCAGGACCGTCCGCACGGGCGGCAGCGACCAGGCTCCCGCGCACAGGCCGGCCACGACCGCGACCACCAGGGCCGCTCGGATCAGACGCTTCCTCATGCCGGCGTGTGCCGCCGTTCGTAGCGCGCGGGGCGCTCCGCACCGGACCGGCGGAAGCGGTGCTCGAAGAGCTGGCGCAGGTTGGCCATCCCGTCGGGCAGCGCGTTGAGCTTCACCTCGCCCTGGCGGTTGCGGTACTCGATGGGCACTTCGAGGTAGCGGTAGCCGGCCCGGGTCGCGGCGTTCTTGATCTCCTGGGAGAAGGCCATGCCGGTCGACTTCACGTCCACGCCGTCCCATACGTAGCGCCGGAAGACCCACATGCCGGACTGCGAGTCGCGCAGTCCGTTGCGGAACAGGGCCCGGCTCAGAGCGCTCAGCGCGTAGTTGGCGACGGTGTGGGACCACTTCATCGCCGAGCGGTTCTCACGGCGGAGCCGGTTGGTCGTCATGAACTCGACGTCGGCTTCCGTCAGGGTGCCCAGCAGCTCGGGAAGGGAGTCGAACGGGTAGGTGCAGTCGGCGTCGCCGGTCGCTATGACGTCGCCCCTCGCCGCGCGGAACCCTGCGTGGTAGGCGTTGCCGTACCCGCGCTCCGGCTGGGAGACGACGGTGGCGCCGAGTGCGGCGGCCACCGCGGCGGTGTCGTCGGTGGAGGCGTTGTCGACGACGATGACCTCGGTCTCCCAGCCCAGGGCGCGGAGCGCGCTCGTGGGCACCGAGTTGACCACGGTGGGCAGGTTGGGCGCTTCGTTGAGCGCCGGAATCACGACGGAAAGCGTATTCAATTCATCCCCCGGTACCGGACCAGAACGGCGGCTGTGCGAGCACCGCGGCAACTGAGGGCCTTCACATCGTGGAGTCTCGGCCGCACACGTCGAGCCGGGCGGTCTGTTGGGTGTTTCTGCTGCGGACGTCAACCCGGCATCCGGGCCAGCGGTGACCCTATCCGACGCGTGAGACGCCGATCCACCAGGGTGACCTGCTGGCAACGATCGAATCGCGGCAAATTCGGCCGGAAAGGGATCAACCGACCAGCCACGAACCGACAGGCTTGATCTCCTTGTCGAGCTTGCCGCCCTTCAGCGCGAGCACCTGATCCGCAGTCAGCGGCTTGTCCCACACCAGCACGTGTCCGATGACGCCGGCCCAGGGACCGCTCCAGATCCCGTGGTGGCGCGAGCGGCCCAGTTGCAGCGGCCCCTGGCCCGACCAGGCGGCCGCCACCGGGGCGCGGCCGGCCTCCTTGCCGTCGACGTACAGTGTCAGCGTCTTGCCCTGGGCGTCGTACACCCCGGTCAGCAGGGCCCAGGTGCGGACCGTGTTGAGGCCGTCCGAGGTGGCGGCCACGGCGGTGGAGGCCGCGCCCTTCTCGTCGGTCTGCATCCGGAACACCCAGGACTTCTTGCCGTTGCTGTCCTCACGGCCCAACTCGAACGAGTACGAGGAGCCGTCGCCCTGGCTGATGGCGAACCGCGAACCGCCGTCGGCCTCGTTGTAGACCCAGGCGGAGACGGTGAAGCTCTTGGACGCGTCGACGACCGGCTCGGCGGCCTGTGCGTACGAGTTGCCGTTGCTGCGCAGGCGCAGCACGTTGCCGTTGTCCACTTTGCCGAGAACCGCGTCGGGGCTGAGCGCGATGTTGACCTGGCCGGAGCGGTCGCGCAGCAGGTTCGGTTCGCCGGGGACGGTGGGCGCGTTGGAATCCTGCCCGGGCGCGGCGGTCGCCGACTGCGAGGTGTCGCCGGGGCCCGGATCCTTCCCCCCCGTGTCGCCCCTGTCCAGGATGAACAGTCCGGCGCCGACGCCGAGGGTGCACGCCGCAACCGTGATGGCGGCCATCAGCATCCGCTTGCGTCTGCGCTGCTGCGACTCCGTGCGATCCGCCATCGCCTGCCAGTCGGGCTGGGGGGACGGCGTGAACCCGGCCAACTGCGGCTCCGGCTGGGGCTGGGACTCCAGGGGCGGCTGCTGCGGCCGGGGTGCCTGGGGGTGGTGCGGCGGCTCTCCGGCAGCGCCCGGCTGGGACGCCGGCTGCTGGTACGGATTGGGCTGCCAAGCCTGCGGAAATCCGTAACCGCCGGGCGTCCCTTGGGGGTAGCCATAGCCCGCCTGCCCCGCTGTGGGGTCCGGCTGGGGTGTGCTCGGGCGATCCGTACCGTCAGTCATGGGACGGATCGTAAAACATGACCGGCGGACCGCCACCAGACGGTACGGCACGAACGCCGACGGGCCGCCTCCGGCAGAGCACCAGGCCGTCGGCCACATCACAGGATCGCCGGACCACCCGACACCACGACCCCTGAAACGAGCGAAGGATCGCTTCAGGATTGTCCTGAAGCGATCCTTCGATCTACGACTTCGAAAAGTCGGGACGACAGGATTTGAACCTGCGACCCCTTGACCCCCAGTCAAGTGCGCTACCAAGCTGCGCCACGTCCCGATGTACCTTCGACCTGCGGGTTTCCCCGTGCTCGGCGGCACATGCAGAACATTACCGCACGCCGAGGGGTGTGCATGCACGGGTAATCGGCGCGGGGGAGGATGGGGTGGTGAACGCACGGGACCGGGACGGCGAAGGGCGGGCGAGGAACGCCCGGCCCAGGGATGGGCTGGGGCGGCCGCTGCCCTACGGTGCGCCCGGCGTGGAGCGGCAGCCCGAGGGGGTCGCGCGCTCGCCCGCCGAGACGGTGCGGGAGGCGCAGCGGCTGCTGGACGCCGGCATGCCCTTCCACGCGCACGAGGTGTTCGAGGACGCCTGGAAGTCGGGGCCCGAGGCCTCGGGCCCGTTGTGGCGGGGGCTGGCGCAGCTCGCCGTCGGGCTGACGCACGCCGCCCGCGGGAACGCGGTGGGCGGGGCGCGGCTGCTGCGGCGCGGGGCCGACGGGATCGAGGGGCTGCAGGGAGCCCCGTACGGGATCGACGTGCCGGGCCTGGTCCGCTGGGCCAGGGAGCTGGCGGGCCGGGTGGAGGAGGCCGGCCCCGCCGTCGACGCCGCACGGGAGGCTCCGCGGCTGAGCGGCTAGCGGAGGGCGGGCTGGAGGAGGTCCCAGCGGTTGCCGTACAGGTCTTCGAAGACGGCGACGGAGCCGTACGGCTCGTGGCGCGGGGCCTCCAGGAAGCGGACGCCCTCGGCGGTCATCCGGGCGTGGTCGCGGGCGAAGTCGTCCGTGTGGAGGAAGAAGCCGACGCGGCCGCCGGTCTGGTCGCCGACGCGGGAGCGCTGGGCGTCGTCCTTGGCGCGGGCCAGCAGCAGGGCGGATTCGGCGGCGCCGGGCGGGCGGACGACCACCCAGCGGGAGCCGTCCGGGCGGGCCGTGTCCTCGGCCAGGTCGAAGCCGAGGGCGCGGGTGTAGAAGTCGATGGCCTCGTCGTAGTCGTGGACCACGAGGGCGGTCAGGGCGATGTGGGATGACATGGCCTCATTGTGACCCGGGCTCCGGGGTCCGGTTCCCGGGGCCGGGCCCTGGTCCGGCCCCGGCGCCGCGGGCTCGCACGAGGATCACGTCCAGTCTGCGGGGGCCGTGGACGCCCTCCACCCGGTCCAGTTCGATGTCACTGGTCGCCGAGGGGCCGGAGATCCAGGTCAGCGGGCGGACCGGGTCCAGGAGCGGCAGTGCCTGCGGGACGGAGTCCACCACCTGCTCGGGGACGCGCACGAGGCAGATGTGATGGTCGGGGACGAGGGTGATGCGGCGGCGGCCCTGGTCCGGCCCGCCGTCGAGGACGATCGTGCCGGTCTCGGCGATCGCGAGGGCGCAGCCGGTCACGACGGCGTCGACCCGGTCCAGTTCCCGGGGCGTCTGCGCCGCGCGGTCGGGCACGAAGGTGAGCGACGGGGCGGACGGCAGTCCGCAGCCGAGGCCGGGTGGGAGCTGTACCGTCGCCGCGTCCGCCAGCAGGCGGCCGAGCAGGTCCCGCAGGCCGTCCTCGTCGGTGCGGTGGACTTTCGCCCGGTATTCGGTGAGGTTCGCCGCGAGCAGGTCGACGCGTTCGTGCGGGGTGCGGGTGCCGTGCACGCGCAGGTACTCCCGCGGGACGCCGGCATCGGCGGCGGGCCCCCGGCCCGGCTGCGGTACGGCCCGGCGGATGCGGGCCAGGATGCGGTCCCTGCTGGTCACTGGGGGGTTCCCCGTTCTCGGGTCCACCAGTCGCGGAACGACTCGGCGGGTACGTCGGGCAGGTCGCGGGTGTCGGTCCAGGCGCGGCCGGGGCCGGGCAGCCGGCGCGGCGCCAGCCTGCGGGCGCGGGCCAGCAGGCGCTCCCCCGCGCGCAGGGCCGCGGGGTGGTCCAGGAGCAGCCGGGCGGCGCGCATGGCGGCGCGTTCGGCGGTGTGCCCGTGCGCGGGGCGGATCCGCACGCGGATGCCGTCCCGGGTCACCGGACCGCCCTGGGCGACACGTTCCCGCAGGTGGACAAGGATCTCGGGGATGTCGATGGCGACCGGGCAGACCTCGTAGCAGGCCCCGCACAGGGTGGAGGCGTAGGGCAGCGAGGCGTCGATGTCGCTGCCGGTGCCGCGCAGTTGGGGGCTGAGGACGGCGCCGATGGGGCCCGGGTAGGCCGATCCGTAGGCGTGGCCGCCGGCGCGCTCGTAGACCGGGCAGACGTTGAGGCAGGCGGAGCAGCGGATGCAGCGAAGGGCCTGGCGGCCGGTCTCGTCGGCGAGGGTGTCGGTGCGGCCGTTGTCGAGGAGGACGAGGTGGAAGGCGGAGGGTCCGTCGCCGTCCGTCCCGCGCGACGGGCCCAGTCCGGTCCACATCGTCGTGTACGGGTTCATCCGCTCGGCCGTGGAGGAGCGCGGCAGGGTCTGGAGGAAGATCTCCAGGTCACGGAAGGTGGGGACGACCTTCTCGATGCCCACGACCGAGATCAGGGTCTCGGGGAGGGTCAGGCACATCCGGCCGTTGCCCTCGGACTCGAGGACGACCATCGTGCCCGTCTCGGCGACCATGAAGTTGGCGCCGGAGACGGCGACCTTGGCGCGCAGGAACTTCTCCCGCAGGTGCAGGCGTGCCGCCTCGGCGAGTTCACGCGGGTCGTCGCCGAGCCCGTCGGGGGCGGGGCGGCCCCAGCGGCCCATCTCGGCGCGGAAGACGTCGCGGATCTCGGCCCGGTTGCGGTGGATGGCGGGGACCAGGATGTGGGAGGGGCGGTCGTGGCCGAGCTGGACGATGAGTTCGGCGAGGTCGGTCTCGTAGGCGGTGATCCCGGCGGCCTCCAGGGCCTCGTTGAGGCCGATCTCCTGGGTGGCCATCGATTTGACCTTGACGACCTCGCGCTCGCCGGTCGCACGGACGAGGTCCGTGACGATCCGGTTGGCCTCCTCCGCGTCGACGGCCCAGTGGACGGTGCCGCCGGCAGCCGTCACCGCCGCCTCCAACTGGAGCAGGTAGTGGTCGAGATGGCGCAGGGTGTGGTCCTTGACGGCCGCGCCGGCCGCGCGCAGGCGGTCCCAGTCGGCCAGCTCGGCGACGGCCCGCGCCCGCTTGTCGCGGATGGTGTGCGTGGCGTGCCGGAGGTTGGCGCGCAGCACGCCGTCCCGTACGGCCTCGCGCGCGGCGGTGGGGAAGGAGGGCATCCCGAGGTGGGCGGTGGTCATGCCGGCGGTTCCTCCTCGGTGGCGGCGAGGATCTCGGCGAGGTGCAGGGTGCGCAGCGGCGCCCCGGCGCGGGCGTGCGGTGGCGCCCCGGCGCGGGCGTGCGGTGGCGCCCCGGCGCGGGCTGCCGCGTCCGCGGGGGTGCCCGGTGCGGCCGCGCGGCGCAGGAGGCCGTCGAGGTGGGCGAGGCAGGAGTTGTCGGCGCCGCACAGCACCTCGGCCCCGGTCGCGGCCGCGGCCGCGATCTTGTCGGTGCCCATGGCGGCGGAGACGTCCGGGTTCTTGACGGCGAAGGTCCCCCCGAAGCCGCAGCACTCCTGCGCGCCCGGCAGCTCGACCAGTTCCAGGCCCTTCACGGCGGCCAGCAGCCGCCGGGGCCGGTCCCCGAGCCCCAGGCCGCGCAGGCCGTGGCAGGACGGGTGGTAGGTGACGGTGTGCGGGAAGTACGCGCCCACGTCGGTCACCCCGAGCACGTCGACCAGGAACTCGGTGAGCTCGTACACGCGCGGCGCGAGGTCCGCGGCCGCGTCCGTCAGCTCCGTGCCGCGCCCCTCCCGCTCCGCCTTCCGGCCGATGCGCGGGTAGTGCTCGCGGAGCATCGCGGCGCAGGAGCCGGAGGGGGTGACGACGTACTCGTGGCCGGCGAAGGCCACCGCGGTGCGCCGCAGCAGCGGCTCGGTCTCGCGCCGGTAGCCCGTGTTGTACTGCGGCTGCCCGCAGCAGGTCTGGTCCGCCGGGAAGTCCACGGCGATGCCGAGCCGCTCCAGGAGGCGCACGACGGCGATGCCGGTCCGCGGGTACAACGCGTCGTTGACGCAGGTGACGAACAGGGCGACACGCATGGTGGGCACAATAGCCCGGTGAAGAAGTTCTCAGTGATCGGCATAGGCGCGGGCGACCCGGACCATCTGACCCTCCAGGCGGTCAGGGCGATCGGCGCGGCGGACGCATTCCTCATCCTGGAGAAGGGCGAGGAGAAGGCGGACCTGACCGGGCTGCGGCGCGCGATGCTCGACGCGCACGCGCGCCCCGGCCACCGGCTGGTGGAGGGCCGCGACCCGGACCGGGACCGGGCGCCCGCCGACTACACCCCGACGGTGGACGGCTGGCGCAGTGCGCGGGCCGAGCTCTTCGAGCGGTTCATCGCGGAGGACCTGGCGGACGGCGAGACCGGGGCGTTCCTGGTGTGGGGCGACCCGTCGCTCTACGACTCCACCCTCGCGATCCTCGACGAGGTGCTGGAGCGCGGCCGGGTGGCCTTCGAGCACGAGGTCGTGCCCGGCATCAGCAGCATCTCCGCGCTGCTGGCACGGCACCGGACCAACCTGAACCGGGTCGGACGGCCGGTCCAGATCACCACCGGGCGGCGGCTGGCCGAGGGCTGGCCGGCCGACGTGGACGACGTGGTGGTGATGCTGGACGCGCGGCACGCCTTCACCGCCCACCTGGACCAGGACCTGTACATCTACTGGGGTGCCTACGTGGGCACCCCGGACGAGATCCTGGTGCAGGGCAAGCTGGCCGAGGTCGCGGGCCGGATCGAGGAGCTGCGGACCGAGGCCCGCGCCCGCAAGGGCTGGATCATGGACACCTACCTGCTCCGGCGTCCGTAGGACGTCCGCGAGGTCCTGCCGGCCTCGCGGGTGCGGCCGCCCCCGGCTTCCGGCCGGGGACGGCGCGCGGGCCCGCCGGGTCCCTCCGGCGCGGTCGTGCCGTCAGGCCAGGTACGTCGGCAGGGCGGCCGCGAGGCGTGCGTACTCCCCGGGCCGGTTGTAGATCTGCCCGCAGATCCGGATGCCGCCGCCGCCCGGCCAGGGCCAGATCAGCACCCTCGTGCGCAGCCGCGCCGCGATCTGCTCGCGCAGCTCGCGGGCGCCGTCCGGGGTCTCGGCGACGCCCGGCGGCAGGCGCAGGGAGCGCATGGCGAGGCCTTCGGTGTGCGGGAGGGGCGTCAGCCCCGGGATCTCGGCGAGCAGCGCCGCGCCGTGGGCGGCGAGGGCGCTGTTGTGGGCCCGGACCTTGGCCGCGTCGAGGGCTTCGATCAGGTCGAGCCCTTCGGGTGCGGCGAGCCAGCCGGTGTAGTCGGCGGTGGCGCGGTTCTCGACGGAGCGCGGGAAGCCGTGGCCGTCCTCCCAGGACGGTACGAGGGCCCGGACGCGGTGGCGGTGCTGCGGGGCGACGGCGAGGAGGGCGGTGCCGGACGGGGCGTAGCCCCACTTGTGGAGGTTGCCGAACCAGAAGTCGGCGCCGCCGGCGAGCGGGTCGGCGAGCATCCCGGGGGCGTGGGCGCCGTCGACGACGGTGGTGACACCGCGCTCGCGCAGTGCGGCGAGGAGCCGGGGCGAGGCGATGAGCCGCGCGGTGGGCGAGCTGACGTGGTCGAGTACGGCGACCCGGGTACGGGGGGTCAGTGCGGCCAGGACGGTCTCACGGACGGCGTCCTCGTCGGGCAGGCCGGGATCCAGGGCGACCGTGGTGACCGGGGCGCGGCGGGCGGCGGCCGCGGTGACGGTGCCGTAGCCGTGGTCGGTCACGAGGATCTCGTCGCCGTCGGCGAGCGGGACCGCGTCGAGGGCCAGGTTGGCGCCTTCGGTGGCGTTGGCGATGAAGGCGAGGCCGTCGGGGTCGGCGGCGAGGTGCGTGGCGACACGGGTGCGGGCCTGTTCGAGGCGGTCCGGCAGGGCGATGAAGAACGCGTCGGGGTCGGCGTGGACCTCGGCCCGGAGCGCGGCCTGGGCCTCCTGGACGGGCACGGGCACCGCGCCGAAGGAACCGTGGTTGAGGTGGGAGACGCGCGGGTCGAGGCGGAACAGGGCGGGCCCGCCGGGGAATTCGCCCGGCCGTTCCCCTGCGGGGGGCTCGGCGGGGCGGTCGGCGGGGCGGGTCGTCTCGGTCACGGGACCTCCGGGGTGCGGCGCGGCTGTCGCCGGGATCATCCCCCGCCACCGCACCCCCCGGAAAGCCCACCCCCGGCCACCCGTCCGGAACCCGTCGCCGGGGAGCGCCGGGCACCGTCCCGCGGGTCCGGCGCGGCACTAGGGTTCGCGGCCGCTGGTGGCCGCGTAGTACTGGAGGTCCTGGACCTCCACCCTGTGGTCCACGCGGAACGGCAGGTCGACCTTCGCCGATGCCTTCCCGTCCCGGACGACGTGGGCCGCGCTGGTACCCGTCTTCAGCGGCAGCAGCTCGGAGTGGATCCCGGCCGGGGCCTCGTGGCCGCCCTGAGCCGTGCCGACGGTCGTGCGCACGGTCGCGGGTTCCGTCAGGAAGCTGAGCACCTCCACCGTGTCGCGGGCGGGAGCGCTCCCCCTGCGCAGCGACATCACCAGCGACTGGTCGCCCGTGGGGTCGGCGTCCGCGAACTGCGTGCGCGCGCTGAGGTACAGCGTGTCCCGGACGATCTTCGGCCAGCCGCCCGTCTTGAACCGGGTCAGGTAGTACGAGGTCAGGTCGAGGTAGGCGTGGCCGTTGTGCAGCGACGGCGCGAACTGGCTGCCCTCGGAGTAGTCGTTCCACGTGGTGAGCTGGACCCAGTCGGCGCCGTCCTCGATGGCACGGGTCCATGTGGCGCGCAGGGTCGCGGTGTTGCCGGCCTCGTCGTAGACGCCCTGGTTGGGGCGGGCGTCCTGCACGGACACGGGCTGCATCCAGATCTTGCCCATGCCGTGGGCCCGCTGGACGTCGCGCGTGGAGCTCTCCTGGCCGACGTAGCTGCGGCTGCCCCACTCGGAGAACCCGTGGCTGATCGGGGCGAAGTCGCCGCTGTGGGCGCCGAAGTCGAGGAAGAGCGGGACGAAGGCGGTGCGGATGCCGTGGTCTGCCCTGAGGACCCTGATGACCTCCGTCCACCAGGCCACGTTCTTCGCCTCCGCCTTGAAGGGGGAGACGACGAGCCGGCCGTCGGGGAGCCGGTGCGCGGCGGAGGCGTCGGCGAGCGTGGCGATGGCCCCCGCGAGCACGCGCGGGTCGTCGGTCTTCAGCGAGGTCATGTCCGGCATCAGCATGATCTTGAAGGAGGGGTCCACGGAACGGGCCGCCGCCATCAGGAGGTTGGAGCGGTCCCAGTTCTTGCCGGAGAGGGAGAGCAGGTCGAGGGTGAAGCCGTCGATGCCGGCGGCCCGTGCCGTGCGCACCTCCTGCTGGAGGTTGGCGTACTCCCAGTCGCCGCTCTTGGGCGTCACCGGCAGCGGGCGGTCACGCAGCAGGCCGCCGTACCTGCCGTGTTTGCCGCTCTCCCCGTCGGGGTCGAGGTAGTTGCGCGTGTAGTAGTCGTTGTCCGCGCCCGCGTTGTCGAGGGAGAGCGGGTACGGGGTGAAGTAGTGGGCGAACACCAATTTCTTGCCCGCTTCGCCGGAGCGCAGGGCGGCCGGCTGGGGCATGTCGAAGGGCAGGGCGCCGGCCGGCCGCCCGGCACCGGAGTCCACCGCGCCCTCGGGATTGCCCTTGGCCGCCGCGCCCTTGGTGGGCGCCGGGCTCTGCTCCGGCTGCTGCGCGGCCGTGCCGGGGTCCGGGGCGGAGCCGGGCCCGGTCGCCTGCGGGACGGCGGCGCCGTGGGCCGTGGCGTTCTGCGCGGGTGCCCCGCCGAGCGGGTCCCAGGCGGTGCCGGTGGCCGCGCAGACGCCGACGAGGAGGAAGGCGGAGAGCGCCATGGCCAGGAGCGGCCGACCGCCCCGCACGGCGGGCCGGCGCCGGTGCGACACGGGCCGTGCCGCCCGGTCCCCGCCGCGCGTTCTTCGTCGCGCTCGCCGGTCCGTACGCCGGTCCGCTGTCATGCTGGCCCCTCCCGCGATGGCGCCCCGGTGGGGGCTGGACAGCAGTAGAGCCCATTACCGGCTCCCGGACAACCGTTCCCAGGGGCGGGGCCCTGGCACGTACGTCACACGCACGACGGGAACTACGCAGACCGTGCGGTCAGTCGGAGCCGGGCCCCCGGGGCGCCTCCGCCGCCACCGGCCCGCGGGTGGCGGAGCCCGGCGGAGCCCCGCGTTCCACGCGTCGTCAGATCTTGCACGCGAACACGCGGATCCGGTGGCCCAGTGCCCCGCCGAAGGCGGCGGTGAAGTACGGGTGGAACGGCGGCCAGTCGTCGAACCGGAAGCCGAGGTGGGCGAGGGCGCGGACGTCGTCGGTCCAGTCCCAGTGCGCGAGCGGGGCGCGGCGGGCGCAGGCCGGGCAGTCTCCAGCCACCTCCTGGCGCGCTCGCCCAGTGCGGCCGCCTCCCCCTCGGTGGCCTCCAGGTCCACGACGGTCTGCCGGTAGGTCCCCGCGGCGCTCCCCTCCCCCTTCGTAGGGTGGGGCGACCCTACCGCCACGTGTCGCGCGGAACGGCCCTGACCTGGGCGGGAACGGACGCCCTGATCGGAATGCGACATTCCCCTAGCGATACGGCGTAAGTGGCGCATAATCGACGTCACACGGCCGAAAGATCCCGGTGGGCGCGGCCGTACTTGGTCACGCATGCGATGGGGGGCATCGTGCCGATGGGGGAATCAGGGTCGACCGGAAGGCTCCCGGCGACGTCCGCCGAGATGTCCCGGCTGCTCACCGCCGTCCGACGGGGGCGAGTGCTCACCGTCGCGGGCGGTTTCCGCGAGCCGCGGAGCCTGCTGGTGCGGGAGATCGCGCGGCGGCTCGCGTCCAATTTCTACGACGGGGTGGCCGTCGTGGACCTCGACCCGCTCGAGGGGGGCTACGGCGTCCGCGAACTGACGGCCGAGCTGGGCTCCGTACCGGGCGTGCCCGCACCACCTTGCGGGACGACGACGTACACCGCGTCGTGGCTGGCCGAGCGGGACATGCTGCTCGTCCTGGACGGAACCGAGCAGCTCGGCCAGGACGCCGTGGCCTGGCTGCGCAGACTGCTGGCCGTGGCCCCGGGCCTGCGGATCCTGGCCGCCGGACGGTCCCCGCTGGCTTTCGAGCAGGAGCGCATCCACCGCCTCTGACCCCGCGGCCGCCGCCCTCAGGCCGCGCACGGTGGGCCCGTACCGGCACAGCAGCCGGATGACCTCCCGGACCCGCCCTCCCCCGCGCGGGGCGGGCGCGGAGACGGGTCCGCCCCGGCCGGGCACGGGGCCGGCCGGGGCGGAACGCGTCGACGGGGGTCAGCCGAGCAGGCCGAGCGCCTCGTTCAGGGTCGCGGACGGGCGCATGATCGCCGCGGCCTTGGCCGGGTCGGGCCGGTAGTAGCCGCCGATCTCGGCCGGGGAGCCCTGCACCGCGATGAGCTCGGCCACGATGGCCTCCTCGCGCTCGGCGAGGGTCTTGGCGAGCGGCTCGAAGGCCGCGGCCAGCTTCGGGTCGTCGATCTGGCGCGACAGCTCCTGCGCCCAGTACAGGGCGAGGTAGAAGTGGCTGCCGCGGTTGTCGATGCCGCCCAGCTTGCGGCTCGGCGACTTGTCCTCGTTGAGGAAGGTGCCGGTCGCGCGGTCCAGGGTGTCGGCCAGCACCTGGGCGCGGGCGTTGCCGGTGGTGGCAGCGAGGTGCTCGAAGCTGGCCGCCAGCGCGAAGAACTCGCCCAGGCTGTCCCAGCGCAGGTAGTTCTCCTTGACCAGCTGCTGCACGTGCTTGGGGGCGGAGCCGCCGGCGCCCGTCTCGAAGAGGCCGCCGCCGTTCATGAGCGGGACGACCGACAGCATCTTGGCGCTGGTGCCCAGCTCCAGGATCGGGAAGAGGTCGGTCAGGTAGTCGCGCAGCACGTTGCCGGTCACCGAGATGGTGTCCTCGCCGCGGCGGATGCGCTCCAGGGAGAACTTCGTGGCCTCGACCGGGGAGAGGATCTCGATGGTGAGGCCCTCGGTGTCGTGGTCGGCCAGGTAGGTCTTGACCTTGGCGATCAGCTGCGCGTCGTGGGCGCGGGTCTCGTCGAGCCAGAAGACGGCCGGGGCGCCGGTGGCGCGGGCGCGGGTGACGGCGAGCTTGACCCAGTCCTGGATGGGCAGGTCCTTGGTCTGGCAGGCGCGGAAGATGTCGCCGGCGGCGACCTCCTGCTCCAGGACCGTGTTGCCCGCGGCGTCGACGACGCGGACGGTGCCCGCGGCGGCGATCTCGAAGGTCTTGTCGTGGCTGCCGTACTCCTCGGCCTTCTGCGCCATGAGGCCGACGTTCGGGACGGAGCCCATGGTGGCGGGGTCGAACGCGCCGTGGGCGCGGCAGTCGTCGACGACGGCCTGGTAGACCCCGGCGTAGCTGCTGTCCGGGAGGACGGCGAGGGTGTCGGCCTCGTTGCCGTCGGGGCCCCACATGTGGCCCGAGGTGCGGATCATGGCCGGCATGGAGGCGTCGACGATCACGTCGGACGGCACGTGGAGGTTGGTGATGCCCTTGTCGGAGTCGACCATGGCGAGGGCCGGGCCCTCGGCGATCTCGGCGTCGATGGACGCCTTGATCGCGTCGCCGTCGGGCAGGGAGCCCAGGCCGTTCAGGATGGCGCCGAGGCCGTCGTTGGGCGACAGGCCGGCGGCGGCGAGGGTCTCGCCGTAGCGGGCGAAGGTCTTCGGAAGGAAGGCGCGGACCACGTGGCCGAAGACGATCGGGTCGGAGACCTTCATCATCGTGGCCTTGAGGTGCACGGAGAACAGGACGCCCTCGGCCTTGGCACGCTCGATCTGGTCGTTGAGGAAGGTGCGCAGCGCGTCGACGTGCATGACGGACGCGTCGACGACCTCGCCGGCGAGGACCGGTACGGACTCGCGCAGCACGGTGACGGCGCCGTCGGCGGCGACGTGCTCGATGCGCAGGGTGCCGGCCTCGGCGATGACGGCGGACTTCTCGGTGGAGCGGAAGTCGTTCTCGCCCATGGTGGCGACGTTCGTCTTCGACTCGGGGGTCCAGGCGCCCATGCGGTGCGGGTGGGTCTTGGCGTAGTTCTTGACCGAGGCGGGGGCGCGGCGGTCGGAGTTGCCCTCGCGCAGGACCGGGTTGACGGCGCTGCCCTTGACCTTGTCGTAGCGGGCGCGGATGTCGCGCTCCTCGTCGGTCTTCGGGTCGTCCGGGTAGTCCGGGAGGGCGTAGCCCTGGGCCTGGAGCTCGGCGACCGCGGCCTTCAGCTGCGGGATCGAAGCCGAGATGTTCGGAAGCTTGATGATGTTGGCTTCCGGGGTCTTCGCCAGCTCGCCGAGCTCGGCGAGGGCGTCGGCGATCCGCTGGCCCTCCTCGAGGTACTCGGGGAACACGGCGATGATCCGACCGGCCAGGGAGATGTCACGGGTCTCGACATTCACACCGGCCGTCGACGCGTACGCCTGGATCACAGGCAGGAAGGAATACGTCGCGAGGGCCGGGGCCTCGTCAGTGTGCGTGTAGATGATGGTCGAGTCAGTCACCGGATGCTCCGCTCCACAGTCTGCGTCTCTCGTCTGCAACATTGCTCGACATCAAGATATCTCGTGATCGGGCCGGTCAGCACAGCCCCCGGCCGCCAGTCCGCGAGACGCACGTCACGCGGGCTCCGGCGGGCCCCGGAAAAGGCGAGAGCGCCGCCCCCGGCTGTTCCCGGCCGGGGCGGCGCTCAGGTGTACGGGCCCCGATCAGGCCCGTACGTCGCATCAGGCAGCGAGGACCTTCGGGTCCGGGCCGTACTGGTTCGGCTGCGGCTGACCGGCGGTGGCGGTCAGGACGAGCAGCCAGATGCCGCCGACGAGGGGGACGAGCACGATGAAGTACCAGGCGCCGGACTTGCCGAGGTCGTGCAGACGGCGGACGGTGAGGGCCAGGGTCGGCACGAGGGTGCCGAGGAGGTACAGGCCGACGATGATCGAGTTGGCGCCGATGACGGCGTCCAGGATCGCGAGGACGATCACGACGGCCACCTGGAAGAGGGTGAACATCCAGTACTCCTGGCGGCGCGCGCGGCCGGAGAACACGGCGTACTTCTTCAGGACGTCGGTGTAGTGGTTCATGAGGGTCCCCCCAGAGGACGGTTGGTTCGGCCCGTCCTGCTGGAGCAAGCCGGGGCAGAACTTATGCCCCCCTTACGTCGCGGTCAAGCCAGTTGTCGTGACGCCAAATCGGCCAGACCGCAGGATTTCCGGCGTCGAACATGCGACTGCCGGGCACAGGAGTTGCGTCGTGTCCGGGGAAGTCCGAAACGTCCCCGCCGGGGCCCTACTTGACACCCCGAGAGCCGCCCCGATCGTTACCCACATCGTTACCGCTCCGCGACACCGTGGCCCGGGTCGCCGGGAACGGGGCCCTCCCCCTCCCCCCTCCCCCCGGCGGCCCGGGCCGCGGCGGCCGTCAGCCGATGTGGAAGGAGTCGCCGTAGACCTTCCAGTCGAGCGGCGTGTTCAGGTTCAGGTTGCCCTTCCTGAGGAAGACGCGCTGCGCGGTGTCGACCCGGCTGGTGTCGCTGTGCGCCTCCTCCTGCTTCATCGCCCAGACCCGGGCGTCGAGAAAGGCGTTCAGGTACGCGGTCTCGTTGCCGCCCTGGGACGGGGGCTTGGCCTTGGACAGCGCACGCCCCCGGATGCTGCGGAAGCTGGTGGGGTCGGTGCCGTCGCCGTGCATGACGATGGCGTCGTAGTAGATGAACTGACCGAGCACACCCAGCCCGTCCGACTTGCCCTGCTTCACGGACGGGTTGAAGTAGACCCGGTCGCGCTCGTGGTCCTGGGCCCTGCGGAACTCCGCGTCCTGCGCGGCCTTCGCCCAGTCCCTGGTGAAGTTCGGGTCGAGTCCGGCGTGCGAGTCGCTGCCGTCGACGTCGCGCAGGGCGGGCAGGTACTTGGCGAGGACGTTCCCAGGCTTGACCTGCGTGTAGTACTCGACGAGGTCGAGCATGTCACCGGTGCCGGAACAGAAGCCGATGATGCCGGCGGTGTAGCCGCGGCCGTCGCCTATGTCCTCGATGTACTTGTACTGCGCCTTCCAGTCCAGCGAGGAGTTCTCCGCGCTGGAGACGATCTTCATGGCGATCTCCTTCTTCGCCGGATCGTCGAGCCCGGTGGCCGCCGCCACCGTCGCCGCAGCCGTCACCGGCGCCACGGGGGCGGTGTCCGGGGCGGCGGTCGCGTGGGCGGCGACGGGGACGGCGAGGAGTGCGCAGCCGAGCAGGGCTCCGGCCGCCGACATCGCGCGGTGAGGGGTGAACACAAGGCCTCCATGGGGGTAGTTGAGGCGTCCCGGTTTCGTTAGGAAACTTTACTACCAGAGCTGAGGACACCTCAAGACCCGTACCCGTGCCGGGAATTCCTCCGTCCGGTCAGCTCCGTCCGGCGACGGAGCCGTCAACTGCCGCTTGGGGGAAGGCCATTCGGGGCGCGTGATGCCGCAGACCGCGGTGTCGCGGATCCAGCCGTCGCGCCTGACCATGCAGTGGCGCAGCACCCCCTCCGTCCTGCGCCTGTTGACCGGCCGTCACGGGCGCGGGCCCTCTCCGGTACCGATCCGCTCCTCGATCAGCCTGCGTACCCCGGGGCCGCCGACGATGATCCGCGAGGTCGCCGGAGGAACTCCGGTCCGTGTGACGGTGACGGGGCCCCGGACCTGCTGCGGGGCGTCCTCCCCGCCGGAGGCGTACTCGATCACCATGGCGTTCTCTCCGCACAGGAGGGACGCCCACGTCCGCGGGCCTCCGGAGACGGAGGCAGTGGTGTAGGGGCCCGCCGGAAGGCGGCTGCTCCCTTCTCCCCCGCCGGGACGCTTCGCCACCAGGTGGACCGGAACCGCTCCGGCGTCCGCCCCCGGGGTGGCCACGATTCCGCAGGAGTCGCCCTGGACGTAGGCGACCAGGCGACCGTGCCCGTAGCGGAGTTCGGCCAGGACGGAGGACGGACCCTCGACGCCGGCCGGGAGGCCGGCGACGACGTGGACCGCTTCCAGACGGTCGAGCGGGGTGAAGCGGGCGCCACCGGCGACGGGTTCGCTTCCCGCTGCGGCCCCGCCGCTCTCGCATCCCATGAGCGACAGGGCGGCGACGGCGGCCCCGAGGGCCGCGGCCCGTAAGCCCCGGGCCATGTCAGAGCCACCCGTTGCGGCGGAAGCCGCGGTGGATGACGAAGCACGCGAGCGCCATGACGCCGAGGACGAGCGGGTAGCCGTACGTCCAGTGCAGTTCCGGCATGTGGTCGAAGTTCATGCCGTAGACGCCGCAGACCATGGTGGGGACGGCCACGATCGCCGCCCATGCCGTGATCTTGCGCATGTCCTCGTTCTGGGCGACGGTCACCTGCGCGAGGTGGGCCTGGAGGATGGAGTCCAGGAGGTTGTCGTAGGCGCCGATCTGGTCGGTGGCCCGGGTCACGTGGTCGGCCACGTCCCGGAAGTACGCGCGGATCTCCGGCGGGATGACCGGTATCGGCTGCGTGGCCAGCTGCTCGAGCGGGCGGCTCAGCGGGGCAACCGCCCTGCGCAGTTCCAGGAGTTCGCGCTTGAGCTGGTAGATCCGGCCGGCGTCGCCGCGCCCGCCGTTCTCGCTGAACACCGCGGTCTCCACGGCGTCGATGTCGTTCTGCACGGCGTCCGTGACGGCCATGTAGTCGTCGACCACGTGGTCGGCGATGGCGTGCAGGACCGCCGCGGGCCCCTTGAGCAGCTGGTCCGGGACGGTCTCCAGCTCCTCGCGCACCGGGCCGAGGGTGCCGCGGCCGCCGTGCCGGATGGTGATGACGAAGTCCTGGCCGGTGAAGGCCATCAGCTCGCCGGTCTCCACTACCTCGCTGGTCGCGGTCAGCTCCTCGTGCTCCACATAGCGCACGGTCTTGAAGACGGAGAACAACGTGTCGCCGTAGCGTTCCACCTTGGGCCGCTGGTGCGCGTGCACGGCGTCCTCGACGGCGAGGGGGTGCAGGCCGAACAGCTCGGCGAGCCCGGCGAGTTCCGACTGCTCGGGCTCGTGCAGGCCGATCCAGACGAAGCCGTCGCCCGTCTTGCGGACCCGGCGCAGCGCCTCCTCGACCTCCGAGCAGTCGTCCTGCCGTACCCCGTCCCGGTAGACGAGGCAGTTGACCACCGCGCTGCCGAGCGGGGAGCGGGCGGGGTGGCTGAGGTCGACGGCCCGCCGGTAGCCGCGGCGCACGGCCCGGCGCAGGTTGCTGAACATGGACAACGGCGTACTCCCCTTCGGCGGATCAGCGGCCAGTCTGCCATCGTCTCCGGGCGGCCCCCGGCCGGGCTCACCACCCGGGCGGCGCCCGCCGTCGCCGCGGGCGTGACTCAGACCCGGTCGATGAACACGCTGGTCGACTTCACGCGGGCCGTGGCCCGCGCGCCCACCTCCAGGCCGAGTTCCTCGACCGCCTCCCGCGTCAGCAGCGACACGATGCGGTGCGGACCGGCCTGGATCTCCACCTGCGCGTCGACCGTGCCGAGCTTCACCCCGGTGACGATGCCCGGGAAGGCGTTGCGCGCCGAGGTGTACGCGACTTCCTCGCCCTCGGCGCCCTCCTGTGCGGCCTCGACGCAGAACGCGGCCAGGTCCGGCCCGTCCACCATCCTGCGCGTGCCCTCGCGGTGGGTGGGGAAACGTTCGGCGTCCGCCCAGCGCCGGGCCGTGTCGACGCTCACGCCGAGCAGCCGGGCCGCCTGGCCGATCGTGTAGGACTCCATGGTCCGCAAGCCTATGCCCACGCCCCGGCCCGGCGATCACGCCGCAGGGCTGCGCAGCGCCTCCGCGGCCGCCGCCGCGACCACGTCCGCAACCGTCGACAGGGCGGGCGAGTCCAGCTTCCACTGCTGCCAGTACAGCGGTACGTCCAGCGGCCGCCGGGGCACCAGCAGTACCAGCTCGCCCGTGCGCACGAGCGGGACCGCCTGCTGCTCGGGCACCAGCCCCCAGCCCAGACCGGCTACGACCGCGTCCCGGAAGCCCTCCGACGTCGGCACGTGGTGGCGTACCGGGCCCGCCCCGGCCGACGCGTCCCCGGTCAGCGAGCGCACGAAGGCGTCCTGGAGGTCGTCCTTGCGGTCGAAGACGATCGTCGGCGCCTTCCGCAGGTCCCGCTCCGGCGTGCCCGTCAGGTACCGGGCGGCGAAGGCGGGGCTGGCCGTCGGCAGGTACCGCGCCAGTCCCAGCATCCGTACGCTGCACCCGGCGACCGAGTCCGGGGAGGAGGTCACCGCGGCCATCACCTGGCCCTCGCGCAGCAGGGCCGTCGTGTGCGACTCGTCCTCGCGGCGCAGCTCGATGCAGACCGGCAGATCCTGCGGGAGCCTCGTCAGCACCGGCAGGAACCAGGTCGCGAGGGAGTCCGCGTTGACCGCGATCGGCAACCGTACCGGCCCCCTGTCGTCGGCCATGCCGAGCTCGGCTCGCGCGTCCCGCTCCAGCCGGGCCAGCTGCCGGGCGAAGCGGACCACGACCTCCCCGGATTCCGTGGCCCGCACCGGTTTCGTCCGCACCAGCAGGACCCGCCCGGTGCGTTGTTCGAGGGCCTTGACCCGCTGGCTGACCGCGGAGGGGGTCACGTGCAGGGCGGCGGCCGCCGCGTCGAAGGTGCCCTCGTCCACCACGGCGAGCAGCGTGCGCACCTGGTCCAGGGGAAGCTCGTCCATCACGAGCGCTAATGGTACGTAAAAACCTTTAGCTGTACTGAAAGGCGCAGGCTGCCTACGGTCGGAGCCATGACACACGGCATCATCACCGCGGCCCTGGCGGGCTTCGGCACCGGGCTCTCCCTCATCGTCGCCATCGGCGCGCAGAACGCCTTCGTCCTCCGTCAGGGCGTGCGCCGGCACGCGGTCCTCGCCGTGGTCGCCATCTGCGCCGTCTCCGACGCGCTGCTCATCGCCCTCGGCGTCGCCGGGGTCGGTGCCTTCGTGACCGCCTGGCCCGCCGCGCTGACCGTGGTGGGCCTGGCCGGGGGCGCGTTCCTCGTCTGCTACGGGGTGCTGGCCGCGCGCCGGGTGCTGCGGCCCACTCCCGGAGCCGCCCTCACCACGGACGGAGCGTCCCCGGGGTCCGCCCGCCGGGCCGTGCTGACCAGCCTGGCCATGACCTGGCTGAACCCGCACGTCTACCTGGACACGGTGCTGCTCGTCGGCTCCCTCGCCGCCGACCGCGGCGACCTGCGCTGGGCCTTCGGCATCGGGGCCGGCCTGGCCAGCCTGACCTGGTTCACGAGCCTGGGCTACGGGGCCCGGCTGCTGAGCGGCCTCCTCGCCCGTCCCGCGGCCTGGCGCGTCATGGACGGCCTCGTCTCGGCGACGATGATCACGATGGGGGGCCTCCTCCTGGCCCGCGCCTAGCCCCTCCCGGGGGCAGCAGACAACGACGCCGGGCCGCAGGCCGGGGTCGGAAGGCCGGGTCGGAAGGCCGGGTCGGAAGGCCGGGTCGGAAGGGTGTCAGGCTTGGCGGGGGAAGCGCATGTCGGCGGTGGGAGCCGGCAGGCGAAAGGGGCATAGTGCTTGCTGACCACCCGAGTACCAGGAGCCCGCCGTGCCCGACCGCCCCTCCCCCGACACGGCCCGGCCGGCGCCGCTCGTGGCCGCCACCGGGATCGTCCTCGACACCTGCGGGCGGGTCCTCGTACTGGTCCCCGCGGACGGAGCGGACCCGCAGCTGCCGTGCGGCGCGGTCGGGGAGACCGAGACGCCGGAGCAGGGGCTGGCGCGCGAGCTGCGGGAGGAACTGGCACTGGGCGTGCCGGTCGGCCGGCTGCTGGCGGTGGACTCGCGGCCGCCCGGACCGCACGGCCGCTCCCTGATCGTGCACGTCCACCTCGTCGGACCGCTCTCGCCCCAGGAAGCCGCAGCGGTCTCCCGTCCCGACGGCGTGACCGCCGCGGCGCGCTGGCTGGAGCCGGAGGAGGCCTGCGCGGTCCTGCCCGCCCGGGTCGCATCCCGGCTGCGGGCCGCACTGGCCGCCCTGCACAGCGGCTCCTTCGCCCACCTGGCCGACGGCGTGCCCCAGCCGGGCTCACCGGCCGGCCTGGATCCGGCACGACGCGCGGCCCTGGAGCACGCGGGCGGACTCGACGCCGCCAGCCATCGGGCCAGCCGGCCGAAGGCCCTGACCGCGGCGAGCGTGCTGTTCACCGCCGCCGACGGCCGGATCCTGCTGGTGCAGCCCGCTTACGGCCGCACCGACCGCTGGAACCTCCCGGGCGGCGGCATCGACAGCGACCTCGGCGAGATCCCGCGCGCCGCCGCCCGGCGGGAGGTCCGTGAGGAGCTCGGCCTCGACCTGGCCCCGGGCCGTCTGCTCGCCGTGAACTGGTCGCACAAGCCGGGCCGTCCGGCCCGGATCCGTTTCCTCTACGACGGCGGCGTCCTCGACGGCCCGGCACTGGCCCGCATCCGGCTGGACCCGACCGAGCTCCTGCAGTGGCGCACCGTCCCGCGCGAGGAGCTCCGCACCCTGGTCAAAGGTGCCCTGCGGCGCCAGATCACCGCCTGCCTCGCAGCCCGGGCCCGCGGCACCGGCCCGCTGGAGCTCCACGAGGGCCGCCCCTGACCCGCCCTGCGGAGCCGCGGAGCCCGGGTTACCGTCGGCGGCATGGACGGTGATCGCCGCCTCGGGTGGCGCCAGTGCTTGCTCGCCGGGGCGGTGTTCGCCGTGTGCATGGCCGGCACCACGCTGCCGACCCCGCTCTACCCCCTGTACCAGGAGAAGTTCGGGTTCTCCGAGCTGGTGGTGACCGTGGTGTACGCCGTGTACGCCTTCGGGGTCATCGGCGTGCTCCTGCTGGCGGGCAACGCCTCGGACGCCGTCGGCCGGCGGCCGGTGCTGCTGATGGGCCTGGGGTTCTCCGCGGCCAGCGCAATCTGCTTCCTGTGCGCCACCGCGCTGGGCTGGCTCTACGCGGGACGGCTGCTGTCGGGGCTGTCCGCCGGGCTGTTCACCGGAGCCGCGACGGTCTACGTCATGGAGCTGGCGCCCGTCGGCGGGGCCTCGCGGGCCACGTTCGTGGCGACGGCCGCCAACATGGGCGGGCTGGGCTGCGGCCCCCTGCTCGCCGGCGTGCTCGCGCAGTACGCCCCCTGGCCGCTGTACCTGCCGTTCGTGGTGCACCTGTTCCTGGTGGGCGTCTCGGCCGCCGTCCTGCTGGGCCTGGACGAGACCGTGCGCGAGCGGCGGGCGCTGAGCACGGTGCGGCCGCAGCGGCCGGGCGTACCCCCGCAGGTGCGGTCGGTGTTCGGGCCGGCGGCGATCGCCGCGTTCGTCGGCTTCGCGCTCTTCGGCGTGTTCACCTCGGTCAGCCCGGCCTTCCTCGCACAGTCCCTCGACGTGCACGACCACGCCGTCAGCGGGCTGGTCGTCGCGCTGGCGTTCTTCGCCTCGACCGCCGGGCAGCTGGCGGTCGGCCGGGTCGGGGTGCGGCGGTCGCTGCCGCTGGGCTGCGCGGGGCTGCTCGCCGGGCTGGCGCTGCTCGCGGGCGCCCTGGTGTGGGACCTGCTGGCGCTGGTGGTGGCGAGCGCGCTGGTCGGCGGGGTCGGGCAGGGGCTGGCGTTCCGCGGGGCCCTGTCGGCGGTGGCCGCGGCCTCACCGCCGGACCGGCGCGCGGCGGTGATCTCGACCCTGTTCGTCGTCGCCTACGCGGGCATCTCCGTACCGGTGATCGGCGTGGGGCTGCTCGTGGACCCGATCGGTCTGGAGGGCGCCGGGCTGGCGTTCATCGCGTGCATGGCCGCCCTGGTCGGTGCCGCCGCCGTGTACCTGCTGCGCCGGCCGGTACCCGCCGACGCCTGACGGCCGGTGCGGGCGGGAAGCAGGAACACCGCCGCCCCGCGGCGCGGAGCGGCGGGGCGGCGTCGGCAGGGGTCCGGGCGGGATCAGACCGCCGGGGCCGGGTAGGTCGGGTACTCCACGCCGGAGACGTGCTGGACCACGCGGATGACCTGGCACGAGTAGCCGAACTCGTTGTCGTACCAGAGGTAGAGGATCGCGTTGTCGCCGTCGACCTTGGTCGCGCCGGCGTCGACGATGGACGCGTGGCGCGAGCCGACGAAGTCCATGGAGACGGCGTCGGGCGCGGTGGTGAAGTCGATCTGGCGCTTCAGCGGCGAGTTCAGCGAGACGTCACGCAGGTGGTCGAGGACCTCCTCGCGGGTGGTCTCGCGGCCCAGGCGCAGGCTGAGGATGGCGATCGAGACGTCCGGGACGGGGACGCGGATCGAGCTGCCGGTGATGGGCGCCTTGAGGTCGGGCAGCGCCTTGGCGACGGCGGAGGCGGCGCCGGTCTCGGTGATGACCATGTTCAGCGGCGCGGAACGGCCGCGGCGGTCGGCCTTGTGGTAGTTGTCCAGCAGGTTCTGGTCGTTCGTGAACGAGTGGACGGTCTCGACGTGGCCGCGCAGCACGCCGTACTCGTCGTCCATCGCCTTCAGCGGCGGGACGATCGCGTTGGTGGTGCAGGACGCGCAGGACAGGATCCGCTCGTCCGGCTTGACGGTGTCGTGGTTGACGCCGTGGACGATGTTCGGGACGTCGCCCTTGCCCGGGGCGGTCAGGACGACCTTGTCGATGCCGGGGCGCAGGTGCTTGGACAGGCCCTCGCGGTCGCGCCACTTGCCCGTGTTGTCGATGAGGATGGCGTCCTTGATGCCGTACGCCGTGTAGTCGACCTCGGAGGGGTCGTTGGCGTAGATCACCTTGATCGCGTTGCCGTTGGCGACGATGGTGCTGTTGGCCTCGTCCACGGTGATCGTGCCCTGGAACTGGCCGTGGATCGAGTCGCGGCGCAGCAGCGAGGCGCGCTTGACCAGGTCCTGGTCGCCGCCGCCGCGGACGACGATGGCCCGCAGACGCAGGCCCTTGCCGGAACCGGCCTTCTCGATGAGCAGGCGGGCGACCAGGCGGCCGATGCGGCCGAAGCCGTACAGGACGACGTCGCGGCCCTCGCTGCGCTCCAGCTTGTTCTCACCCGTGGCGCCGGCGACGGCCTGGGCGGTGAACTCGTCCACCGACAGGCCGCGGTCGTCGGCCTTGTAGGTGGCGGCGAGCATGCCGAGGTCGATCTGGGAGGGACCGAGGTCCAGCGCGGTGAGCGCCTGCAGGAACGGCATGGTCTCGGTGACCGACAGCTCCTCGCCGTCGATCTGCCGGGCGAAGCGGTGGGTCTTGAGGATGCTGACCACCGATTTGTTCACCAGGGAGCGGCTGTGGAGCAGGATGTTGACGTCCCGCTCCCGGTGCAGCTTCCCGATGATCGGGATCATCGCCTCCGCGATCTCCTCGCGGTGGTTCCAGTTGGTGAACGAGTCCTCGTTGACAGTCACAGGCTTTATCTTTCGAGCTAGGCGGCGCTCATATGCTAACCCCACTACCCATTGGCCGCTTAAGGGGTACCCGTCACACCGTGCGCCGCCCGGGTTTGCCCCGGTCAGCGCCGGTACGCGGCCCCGGTCAGAACCTCCTGCGCAACCTCAGCCCCATCGGGCGGCCGTCGGGGTCGACCAGGACGCGGTGCAGCAGACGGGCCGGCAGCCGCTGCCCGAGGGGCAGGTCCGGGGGGACGTAGCGGCGCAGCCGCCCCGGCGGGCGGGGGCCTCGGCGGCCGCCCTCGTACCAGGCGTCGAGCGCCGCGGCGGCCTCCTCGAAGGCCTCGAAGGCCGCCGCGGGGTCGCACAGCGCGGCCTCCCGCGCGGTCCGCGAGCCGACGTCGGTGTCAGGCCCGGCGTCCGCGTGGGCGTCGGCGTCCGCGGCCGCGCCGGCGTCGGCGTCGGCTTCGGCGTCGGCTTCGGCTTCGGCTTCGGCTTCGGCTTCGGCTTCGGCGTCGGCGTCGGCGAGATCCAGGTGCTCGCGCATGAGCTCCAGGCGCAGGTCCCGGGCGAACACGCGGGCGCCGTCCCCCAGGCCGCCCGGGTCGCGCGGGTCCCGCGGGTCCGCGCTCTCGTCCATGACGGAGCAGCCCAGTTCGGAGTCGTGGGTCCACGAGCGGAGGTTGATGTTGTCGGACCCGACGGAGGCCCACACGTCGTCGATCACGCACACCTTGGCGTGGACGTAGACGGGGGTTCCGGCGTGGTTCTCCAGGCCGTACACCGCGACCCTGTCCCCGCCGGCACGGCGCAGCTCGGCCAGCGCGTTGATCCGCCCGATCAGGTTCATCGGCAGGGTGAGCCCGCCGTCCTGGTCCGGGAAGGTGGGCACGACGCCGATCATCCGCAGCCCCGGCTGCCGTCGCAGCGCCTCGGCGAAGCCGGCCACGACCCGGGGCGACCACAGGTACTGGTCCTCCAGGTAGATCAGCGCCCGGGCCCGCCGCAGCGCCTTGAGGTAGCCGCGGGCGATGCTGCGCTCGCCGTCCGGGGCGAAGGGATAGCCGAACAGCAGGCGGTTCGGGTAGGTCCGCAGCAGTTGGACGGTGTGGGTGCCGCAGGGCTCCGGGTCGGGGGTCTGCGGCGGCAGCGGGTCCGCGCTGACGTCCTCCCGGTGAAGGCGCTCCCGCAGCCGGGTGAGGGGGCTGCGGCTGAGCGGCGCCGGGTCCTCCCAGCGTTCCCGGAAGACGGCCTCGAGGTCGCCGACGACCGGTCCCCGCAGAGCGAGCTGGACGTCGTGCCACGGCGGGTACGGCCCGTAGGCGGCGGCCATGGGCAGCGACTGGCGGTCGCCGAGGTGCCGGGCGTCGTCGTTGCGGTTGTGGCAGAGGTCGATGCCGCCGACGTACGCGACGTCCCGCTCGGGGCGGTCGCGGTGGCGCAGCACCACCAGCTTCTGGTGGTGGGAGCCGCCGGGCCGGACCCGCATGTCGAGCAGGCACTCGCCGCCGGCCCGGGCGAGCTCCTGGCCGAAGTGGAGGTTCTCCTCCTGGCTGAAGTGGAGGTTGTCCAGGTGGGAGCGCCACAGCAGGCCCTTGACCATGACCCCGCGCCCGGCCGCCCGGCACAGGACCGTGCCGATCTCGGTGCCGGGGCCGTCGAGCCGCTCGTCGGGGTCTCCGCGCCAGTCGGTGAACAGGAGCAGGTCGCCCTCGCGCATCGCCTCGACGCCCGCGAGGAGCTCGGTGAAGTACGCGGCACCGTGGACCAGCGGCCGTGCCTCGTTGCCCCGGGACCAGGTGGCGCCGTCCGGGCGCCGGTCGTCCAGACGGGTCGCCGGGTTGCCGCGCTCGCCGCGCACCAGGAGCCACCGCACCCGGGTCATCGGGCCGGCCCTCCCGCCTCGTCGAGCCGTTCGACGAGGATCATCGCCACGTCGTCCGCCAGCCGGTCCTCGGTGTGGCGGACCAGGGCCCGGCACAGCCGGTCGAGGAACTCCCGGGGGCCGCGGTCCGGCATCGTAGCCGCCGCCGCTTCCACGGCGTGCTTCGCTTCCCTGTCCTCCATGTCCTCCATGGCCTCCGGCAGGTCGAAGAAGGTGTTGTCGCGGTCGCGGGCCTCGTTGACGCCGTCGGTGTGCAGCAGCAGGCGGTCGCCCGGCAGGAAGGGGTAGCGCTCGCGCCTGCCGGGCGGGCCCGCGATGAACTCGCCGAGGCCGAGCGGCGGCAGCGGAGAGCCGGGCATCAGGGCCTGGACCTTCCCGTCGCGCAGCAGCAGCGGCGGCGGGTGGCCGCGGTTGACCACCTCGACCACGTGCCCGTCCGGCACCTGGGCCACCACCGCGGTGACGAAGCCCTCCACCAGCGCCTCCTGGTCGACCGCGCCGGGCACCGCGGCGTCGCGGCGCATGGCCGCCTCGCAGTGCCGGACGACGTCCACCAGGTCGTCCTCGTAGTAGACGGCCTCCCGGAAGGCCCCCAGCACCGCCGCGGCCGTGCGTACGGCGGGCAGTCCCTTGCCGCGGACGTCCCCCACGATCATCCGGATCCCGTAGCGGGTCTCCATGGCCTCGTAGAGGTCCCCTCCGATCTGGGCGCCCTTCTCGGCCGCCAGGTACACACTGGCGGCGCGGAGCGGGCCCAGCCGTTCGGGCACGGGCCGCAGCAGGACCTTCTGCGCCGCCGAGGCGATCCGGCGGACCTGGTTGAGCTCGTTCGCGCTGCGCGCGCGGGCCATGCGGCTGGTCGCCACGCTGGCCACCGACACCAGGAAGAGGGCGAGGAAGTTGCTGTAGACCTGCTGGTTGCCCCACGCCTGGTTGTACGTGGCCGTGGCCACGCTCACCGCCACGGCCAGGCCCGCCGCCGCGATGGTGCCCCTGGGGCCCATGGTCACCGCGGCCAGTGCCGGCGTGGCCACCAGGAAGGGCCCGGTGTACAGGACGTGTGCGGGCGTGAACTCGATGGCCAGCACCAGGAGCGCGATCGCGAAGGGCACACACTCCGCGAGGACGAAAAGGACCTGGTGGTGGCCGCCGCCTCCCGGTCGGGAAGAGGGGCGGCTGGGCGCCCGCATGCTTACAGCCTGCGCCGTCAGGGCTCGTCGCCGCCACTCGCCGCCACCCGGGGCCCTCGAGGGCGGTTCTCCGCCGGTCGGGCGGCCGGTCGCGCCCCCGTACGGCCGACCTTGCGGCGTTCCCGGCGTGGGGCCGCGGGGCCGCGGGCATGTGCTTGCGTGCGCACCCCGGGCCCGCGTCCCGGACCGGGGCGCGCCGCAGCCGTACGAGCCGTGGAGGAGCGACAGGTGAGCACCAGGTGAGCGGCGGCCCCGCGGACGACGCGGCCGCCCGGCCCGGCACCCCGGGGACGGCCGGGAGCGGGCCCGCGGTGTCGCGTGCCGAGTTCGACTCCGTCTTCGCCGCGGTCAGCACGTGGGGGCGTTGGTCCCCGGCCGACCGCGGCGCCTGGAACCGGGTCACCGCGGACCACGTGCGGCGGGCCGCCGCCCTGGTGCGGTCCGGTACGACGGTCCAGCTCGGCCTGCCGTGGAACACCCGCGCCGGTCCGGACAACAGCAGACCGGCCCTGCACTACATGTCCGACCTCGGTGACGTGGAGGCCCCCGAGCCCGCCACGCACAAGGACTTCATCGCCGCCGACTACCACGGCAAGGCCGTGAGCCACCTCGACGCGCTGTCCCACGTGGCCTACCGGGGCCGGCTCTACGACGGCCGCCCGGCCCGGGAGTCGGTCGACGCCGGGGGCGCCCGCTTCGGTTCGGTGGAGGCCCTCGGCCCCCTGGTCACCAAGGGCGTGCTCCTCGACCTGCCGGCCGTCCTCGGAACGGACTGGCTGGAGCCCGGCCACGCGGTCCGCGCACGGGACGTCGCCGCCGCGGAGCGGGCCCTCGGGGTCACGATCGACGAGGGCTGCGCGGTGCTGCTGCGCTCCGGCCGCTTCCGGCGGCGGTGGGAGCTCGGGCCCTGGGACGCCGACGCGGCCGGGGCCGGCCTCCACGTGGACGCCGTACCGCTGCTCGCCGAGCGCGCGATCGCCCTGCTCGGCGGGGACGGGGACAGCGACGTACGCCCCTCGCCGGTCGAGGGCGTGCACTCCCCCGTCCACGCGCTGGCCGTCGCCGCCATGGGGGTGCCGCTGCTGGACAACCTGGACCTGGAGGCGCTGTCCGCCGCCTGCGCCGGGGCAGGGCGGTACGAATTCATGGTCGTCGTATCGCCGCTCAGGGTGCCCGGCGGGACGGGCTCGCCGGTCAACCCGGTCGCGGTCCTGTGATGCGCGGGCAACACTGCAAGAACGACCCCTTTCGGTCATATTGATTTAAAAGCGGAGGAATATACTCGTAAGGCGCTCACAGGCAGCACGGCAAGGGGAAGTGGTGCAGATGGGGGTCACGGGAGGCCAGATCAGCCCCGTACGCTCCCGTGAGCGTTTCCTGCTGGGCGAATCGGTCGAGGGCAGCGTCCGCGGGCCCATCCTGAACTCGTGGATGCGCAGCAGGATGCTCGGGCTCTCACCGGAGCAGACGGACCTCCCCTACACGGACGACTTCGACCCCGACAGCCGGCTCGTCCGGGCGGCCGCCCCGGTCCTCGACCAGCTCCAGATCCGGTTCTCGGGCAGCCAGATGAACATCTCGCTCGCCGACGGGAACGGCACCGTGCTGCAGCGCCGGTTCGGGGAACCCGCCCTGGCGGGCCGGCTGCCGCCCATCCAGAGCGTCCCCGGGTTCGTCTTCGCCGAGCGCTACGCGGGCACCAACGGCATCGGGCTCGCGCTCGCCGAGAGGCGGCTGTGCCAGGTCTACGGCGCCGAGCACTTCGCCGAGCGGTCACAGGCGAACGCCTGCTCCGCGATCCCGATCCGCGACCAGTTCAGCGGCCACATAGTCGGCGTCCTCTGCTTCGGATACCCGCGCGGCTACGAGGACCCGTCCCTGCCCGTCCTGGTCCGGCGGGCCGCGGAGTCCATCGAGCGGCGGATCATGGAGCAGAGTTCGGCGCGCGAACGCGCCCTGCTGCGGACCTACCTCGACGCCCGGCTGCGCGCCCGCGGTGGGGAGACCGACGAGGACGGGCAGCTGATCGCACTGGACGAGCTCACCGACGGCGGGCTGGACCGGCAGGACCAGATGATCCTCAAGGCCAGGGCCACCGAACTCATCTGCTCCCCGCAGCGGGCCGCGGTGGAGGTGTCCCTCTCCCACGGGCGGGGGGTCACCCTCCTGAGCAGCCCGGTCACGAGCCTTTCGGGGGTGGAGGGCGTCGTCGTCGAGGCGGTGCTCACCGGGGAGTCCCCGCCGGCGCACCACCTCGCCGCCTCGAAGCACACCGCCTCCGCCCTCGGCGCGCTGTCGCTCGCCGCCACGGAGCACGCCGAATCGCTGCCCTGGCACCTCGCCGACGCCGCCGCGGACCGTGCGGCCGCCGGCCGCTCCGCCGCGTCCGACACCCCCGGCGCCCCGGCCGCTGGAGCCCCCGACGCCCCGGCCGGCGCCCCCGGCCCGGTCCGGGGCCTGGTGCTGGTCGGCGAGCCCGAGGTGGGCAAGTACGCGGTCGCCGCGCGCCGCCGCCTGGAGCTGCTGGCCGAGGCCAGCACGCGGATCGGCACCACCCTGGACGTCAGCCGCACCGCCTGGGAACTCGCCGAGACGGCCGTGCCGCGCCTGGCCGACTACGTCACGGTCGACCTGCCCGGGGCCGTGCTGCGCGGTGAGGAGTCCGCTGCCCCGCAGGCCGACCTGCGCCGCACGGTGGTCCACGGCATCCGCGACGACTGCCCCTTCTACCCGGTCGGCCACCAGGTGCGGCTGGACCCCGGCACCCCGCACATGCGCTGCCTGGAGGGCGAGCCCGCCGTGCTGGAGACCGACCTCCAGGCCACCACTCCGGCCTGGATGATCCCGGGTCTCGACCACGCCCGGGGGATCCTGGCGCACGACGTGCACTCCATGATCTGCGTCCCGCTGCTGGCCCGCGGCGTGCTGCTCGGCATCGCCACCTTCTACCGCTCGGAGGACCCCGCCCCCTTCGGGGACGACGACACCCGGCTGGCCCGGGAGCTCGCGGCCCGCGCCGCCCTCTGCATCGACAACGCCCGCCGCTACACCCGCGAGCACACCCTCGCCCTGGCCCTGCAGCGCAGCCTGCTGCCGCGCGGCCTGCCCGAGCAGGGCGCCGTGGAGGTCGCCCACCGCTACCTGCCCGCGGAGTCCGGGGTGGGCGGCGACTGGTTCGACGTCATCCCCCTGTCCGGCACCCGCGTCGCCCTGCTGGTGGGAGACGTCGTCGGACACGGGCTGCACGCGGCCGCCACGATGGGCCGGCTGCGCATCGCCGCCCGCAACTTCGCCGAGCTGGAGCTGGCCCCGGACGAGCTGCTCACCCACCTGGACAACCTCCTGGTACGTCTGGACCGGGAGGAGGAGGACGCGAGCGCCACCGGCAGCAACGGCATCGTCGGCGCCACCTGTCTGTACGCCGTCTACGACCCCACGTCGCAGGTGTGCACGATGGCCCGCGCCGGCCACCCCCCGCCCGCCCTGGTCGACCCCGACGGCCGCGTGACCTTCCCCGACCTGCCCCCCGGACCGCCCCTGGGCCTGGGCGGCCTGCCCTTCGAGACCGCCGAGATCCGGCTCCCGGAGCACAGCACGCTGGTCCTCTACACCGACGGTCTCGTCGACGGCCGCCACCGCGACATCGACGTGGCGCTCGACCAGTTGCGCGTCGCGCTCGCCCACCCGGACCGGAGACCGGAGGACACCTGCCGGGCCGTCATCGAGGCCGTGGCGCCCGAACACCCCGGTGACGACATCGCCCTGCTCGTCGCCCGCACCCGCACCGTGCCCGCGGACCGGATCGCCACCTGGGACCTGCCCCCGGACCCGTCCCTCGTCGCCGACATCCGGGGCGCCGCCACCCGCCGGCTCGCCGAGTGGGGGCTGGACGAACTCTCCTTCGCCGCCGAGCTGATGCTCAGCGAGCTGGTCACGAACGCGGTCCGCTACGGCAGCGAGCCCATCCAGGTGCGCCTGATCCACGACCGGTCCCTGATCTGCGAGGTCTCCGACGGCAGCAGTACCGCTCCGCACCTGCGGCGGGCCGCCACGACGGACGAGGGCGGACGCGGCCTGTTCCTGGTCGCGCAGCTCTCCCAGGCCTGGGGCGCCCGGTACACCCCCCACGGCAAGGTCATCTGGGCCGAGTGCGCCCTGGACGCGGCGTGACCGACAATGTCGAACATCTACCGATATCTCCAAGTAGCATCCTGACTGTTCCGCATCGCAGCAAGACCTCCCCCAGGCGGCCCCGGAGACGTCCGTGCATGACACTCCCGTCACCTCGATGAGCCCGCCCCCGCCCTCCGGCGGGGAGCCCCTGGTCCGGGTACGGGGTCTCGGCAAGCGGTTCGGCGGCACCGTCGCGCTGGACTCGGTCCACCTCGACGTCCACGGCGGCAGCGTCCTCGCCCTCCTCGGGCCCAACGGGGCCGGCAAGTCCACCCTGATCAAAGTGCTCGCGGGGGTCCACCACCCCGACGCGGGCGAGGTGACGGTGGCCGGGCACCCGGTCCCGTCCGAGGCCGCCTCCCGCCACATGTCCTTCATCCACCAGGACCTCGGTCTCGTCGAGTGGATGACGGTCGCCGAGAACGTCGCCCTGGGCACCGGCTACCCCCTGCGCCGCGGACTGATCTCGTGGCGGCGGACCCGGGAACGCTGCGACGAAGCCCTGCGGATCGTCGCCGGGCACCTCGACGCCGACGCCCGGATCGCCGATCTCGCCCCCGCCGAGCGGTCCCTCGTCGCCATCGCCCGCGCCCTGGCGCAACAGGCCCGGCTCTTCGTCCTCGACGAGCCGACCGCCACCCTCCCCGCCGCCGACTGCGTCCGGCTCTTCGAGGTGCTGCACGCCCTGCGCGACCGCGGGCACGGCATCCTGTACGTCAGCCACCGGCTCGACGAGGTCTACGAGGTCGCCGACACCTTCGCCGTCCTGCGCGACGGCCGCCTCGTCAGCCACGGGCCCCTCGCCCCGTACTCCCCCGCCCGCCTGGTACGCGACATCGTGGGGCACGAACCGGCCCGCCGCAGGCCCGCGCCCGCGGACGGCTCCACGGCCGGGGCCGGGCCCCCGGCCGCGACCGCGTCCGGCACCGGCTCCCCCACCGCGCCCCCGTCCGCGCAAGGCCGCCCGGCCGTCCTGCGCCTCGACGGCGCGTCGACCGCCCGCACGGAGCCCGTCGCCCTCGACCTGCGTGCGGGCGAGATCCTCGGCATGGTGGGCCTGACCGGCGCCGGCCACGCGCACCTGGGCCGGGCCCTCGCCGGCGCGCTGCCACTCCTCGGCGGCCGGGCTCTGCTGGACGGCCGCCCGTACCGGCCGCACACCGTCGCCGAGGCCCTCCGCTCCGGCGTCGGTTTCGTGGCGGGCAACCGCCAGGAGGAGGGCTGCGCGGCCGAACTGACCGTCCGGGAGAACTTCCTGGCCAACCCGCGCGCGGCCGGCGTGCCCTGGTGGCGCTGGACCGGTCCGCGGCGCGAGCGCGCCGAGGCCCGCGCCCTGATCGAACGGTTCTCGGTGCACCCCCGCGACAGTGAGCTGCCCATCGCCACCCTGTCGGGCGGCAATCAGCAGAAGGTGGTCGTCGGCCGGTGGCTGCGGGGGAACCTGCGCCTGCTGATCCTGGAGGAGCCGACCGCCAGCGTGGACGTCGGGGCCAAGGCGGCGATCCACCGCATCCTCGACGAGGCGGCCGGGGCGGGCCTCGCGGTCCTCCTCATCTCCACCGACTTCGAGGAGGTCGCCGACCTCTGCCACCGTGCGCTGGTCTTCGGCCGCGGGACCGTGACGGCCGAGCTGGCGGGCCCGGCCCTGAACGTCACCGAGCTCACGCGCACCGCCTCTGCCCTCCCCGCGATCACCGGAAACGGTACGGGCCGGTGATCCGCCGCCGCGCCCACTTCGTCGGCACCTACGGCCTGCTGACCCTGACGGTCCTGCTCTTCCTGGTCTTCTCCCTCGTCCTGCCGGACACCTTCCCGACGATGGACAACGTCTCCTCGATCCTGTCCAACCAGTCGATCCCCGCCATCCTCGCGCTCGGCGTGACGGTCCCCATCGCGGCCGGCCGGTTCGACCTGTCGATCGGCTACGGCCTGGGGCTGGCCCACGTCATGGTGCTGCACCTGATCGTCGACGAGCACTGGCCCTGGCAGCTCGCCTGCCTCACGGTCGTCGTCGGAGGGGGGCTGGCCGGCATCGCGAACGGGATCATCGTCGAGTTCGCCCGGATCGACTCCCTCATCGCCACGCTCGGCACCGGCAGCATGATGTACGCCGCCACCGGCTGGATCACCGACGGGGAACGGATCGTGCCGGGCCCCGAAGGCCTCCCGGCCGCCTTCACCGGCCTGTACGACTCCACCTTCCTCGGGCTGCCGCTCCCCGCCTACTACGTGCTGGCCCTCGTCGCCGCCCTCTGGGTGCTGCTGGAACGGCTGCCGCTCGGCCGGTACCTGTACGTCATCGGCTCCAACCCCCGGGCCGCCTCGATCCTCGGCATCCCCACGCACCACTGCTCCGTCGTCGCCTTCGCCACATCGGGCCTCATCGTCGGTTTCGCCGGGGTCCTGCTCGCGGCGCAGCAGCAGATCGGCAACCCGAGCGTCGGCCTGGAGTACCTGCTGCCCGCCTTCGTCGGCGCGCTGCTCGGTTCCACGGCGATCAAACCGGGCCGCGCCAACGCCCTGGGCACGCTCGTCGGCGTGGCCGTCCTCGCCGTGGGACTCGCCGGGATCGGCCAGCTCGGCGCGCAGTTCTGGGCGACCCCGCTGTTCAACGGGGCCACCCTGCTCATCGCGGTCGGCCTGGCCGGCTACTCCGCCCGCCGCCGGCTACGCGCCGGCGCCCTCACGGCCGGAGGGGCCGAGCGGGCCCGGCACGGCCGGCAGGACACCCCCTGAAGACCACCTCGCAGCGCACTGATCGTCAGGAGCACCGTGTACCCCCACCGCATGACCCTTCTCGCGGCCGCAGCCCTGCTCACGGCGGCCGTCGCCGGGTGCGGCGGCGGAGCGAGCACCACCGGGCCGTCGGCGGCCGGCTGCCCGGCCGTCCTCCGGGCGGCGCGGGAGGACGTACGGAAGGCCGAGAGCGCCGACAGCGCGTGGACCGGCCCCACGACCGGCCCCGCCGCGGTCCCCGGCAAGAGCATCGTCTTCGTCGCGCAGACCATGACCAATCCGGGCGTCGCGGGAGTCGCCCGGGGGCTGCAGCGTGCCGCGAAGGCCATCGGCTGGGAGGTCCGGGTGATCGACGGGGAGGGCAGCCCCGCCGGGATCCAGGCGGCTCTGAGCCAGGCCGTCACCCTCAAGCCCTCGGGCATCGTCATCGGCGGGTTCGACCCCCGCCTGACCTCGCAGCAGCTGGCGCGGGCCCGGGCCGCCGGCATCCCGCTCATCGGCTGGCACGCGGTCGACGCCCCCGGCCCGAGCACGAACCCGCCGCTCTTCACCAACATCACCACGAAGGTGCAGGACGTGGCGAGGATCAGCGCGGACTGGGTCATCGCCCGGTCCGACGGCGGCGCCGGCGTCGTCCTCTTCACCGACGACTCGATCCCCTTCGCCCGGACGAAGGCCGACCTGATCGAGCGTCGGCTCGCCGACTGCCCCGGCGTGGAGCTCCTGGCGTACGAGAACATCCCGATCCCCGACGCGAGCCGGCGCACCCCGCAGGAGGTCTCCTCCCTCCTGTCCCGCTTCGGGAAGAAGTGGACCCACTCGGTCGCCATCAACGACCTCTACTTCGCCGATGCCGCCCCGGCCCTGCGCGCCGCCGGGAAGCCCGGCGGCGGACCGCCCGCCAACATCGGTGCCGGCGACGGCGATCCGTCCGCCTTCCAGCGCATCAACAGCAGGCAGTACCAGGCCGCCACCGTCCCCGAACCGCTCGCACAGCAGGGCTGGCAGATCGTCGACGAATTCAACCGGGCGTTCGCCGGCCGTCCCGCCAGCGGCTACGTCGCCCCCGTGCACGTCGTCACCGCCGACAACAGCGGCGGCGCCACCTCGTGGGACCCCCGGGGCTACCAGGAGGCGTACGAGAGGATCTGGCGCGGGTAGCGCCGGCCCGCGGGCCGGCCCGCTCAGGCCACGGGGCGGGCCCCGGCGCGTACCGGGGTCTGCCGCGGCGCCTGCGTCCGGTCCCGGCCGAAGACGATGTCGGCCATCCGGCGCTCGGGCCCGCGGCGGCGCAGGACCTGGTAGGCGACGAAGGCGGCCGGGCCGAAGAAGACCTGGGCGGGGATGATGCCGGGGGCGTCGCCGGTGGCGGCCGCGATCAGGTGCAGGGCGGTCACGGGCGCCACCGCCCCGAAGAGCACCACCAGCGCGATCCCGGTCCGCAGCCCGGGCTTTCCGTACGCCTTGTAGGCGGTGGTGGTGAAGAGGGCGTAGGCGAGCAGGTCGCCCATGCCGACGACCGCGCCGAGGTCCTCGCCGATGCGCAGGCCCGCGGCCGGCGCGTACGGGTAGCCCTGGACCGCGTCGGCGAGTTCCTGGGTGAGCGGGACGACCCAGGCGAAGAAGGCGTCGTAGGCGGCGAGCGCGAGCAGGAACCACGCCACGTTCTTCAACCGCATCCCGCCCTGGACGTTGAGGTTCGTGGCGGAGACCACGACCAGGCCGACGACGCAGCTGTTCGCCACCCAGTACGGAGGCGCGGTCTCGCCGAAGGCCAGGTGCGTGACCAGCACGCTCGCGATCAGCGCGGTGATCAGCACCCGGCGCAGCCGGCCGCCCGCGATGAGGGGCTGGTAGCCGACGGACAGGCCACCGGCGAAGACCAGGGCGAGCACGACCGGGAGGACGGCGCCCGGCAGCGCGAGGTAGACGTACGGCAGCGCGAGGACGAAGCCCATCATCAGGAAGATGTCACGGCCGTTGAAGACGCCGACGGGCGGCCGGGCGGTGCGGACGGCACGGAAGTACACGATGGCGCCGACGACGACCGCGAGCGCGAGGGCCGCGGTGACCGCGAGCTGGAAGAAGACGGTCATGCGTGGCTCCGGGTGAAGGTGTGCTCCAGCAGGTCGCAGCGGAGGGGGAAGCGGCGCGCGGCCTCCTCGTCGTCGAGCGCCAGGACGGTGACGCACGCGTCGATGCCCTGGGCCATCAGCCGCCCGGTCACCTCGGCCGTGGTCGCGGTCCGCGAGGCGACCTCCACGTGGAGGCGGCCGTCGGGGCCGGTCGCGGCCCGGTGGCGCAGTGGCCACGGCATGCCGGGGGTGCCGTCGAGGGCCTCCACGATGTCACGCGGGGTGACGACCGCACCGGCGGTGCGCAGCAGGGTGCCCGCCTTGCCGAGGATCTGCGAGACGGCGGGCACGGCGGCCAGTTCACAGTCCGGTTCGCCGTCCAGGGCGCGGACCACGTCGCCGGTGTTGTACCGCAGGACCGGCATGCACTCCCGGTAGGGGTAGTACGGCGTGACGGTCAGTTCCCCGAGCTGTCCGGGGGCGACGGGCTCGCCCGTGTCCAGGCCGAGCACCTCGGTGTAGCCCATGTTGGGGTCGATGTGGAGGTGGTGCCTGCTGCAGGTGCGGCCGCCTACCGGCAGCAGTTCGGTCATGCCGAAGTTGTCGCCGATGGTCTCGGCGCCGAAGGTCTCGCGCAGGGCCCGCACCAGGGCGGGGGAGACGATCTCGCCGCCCGCGTAGATCGACCGGAGGCCGAAGTCGGCCGGTCCGTATCCGCGTCGGCGGGCCGCGGTGAGCATCCGGGCCAGGTAGCTGGGGTTGCCGGTGAGCAGGGTGGGGCGGGTGCCGTTGCTGCCGAGCAGGTGCTCGACGGACTCCTCGGGCGGGACCTGACCGACCACGTGGCAGGAGGCGCCCACGAGCCGGCAGACCTCGACGTCCTCCTGCACGGCGGCCGTCGCCCGGGAGCTGAGGTTGATCTGCATCCGGTCGCCGGGGCGGATGTCGCCGCGCAGCACCACGGACAGGGCGATCAGGGCGGGCCAGAGTTCCATCTCGTAGCGGGAGAGCCACATCTGCACGGGGCGGCCGGTCGTGCCGGTCGTCTGGGTCGCGAGGTAGGGGGTGCTGCACAGGAAGTCGGCGGGACGCTCGATCAGGTCGGCCTTGCGGGTCACCGGGATCCGGGTGAGCGTCTCGGTCGTCAGCCCGTCGAGGTCGATGCCGGCGAGCCGCTCCCGGTAGAAGGGCGAGCGCCGGGCGAGTCTGCGCACGGTCCGCTGGAGCGCGCGGTTCTGCAGGTCGCGCCGCTCGTCCGGGTCGGCGAACGGTCCGTCGGCCAGTTCGTCGACGTCGTCGCCGAGCGAGCCGAACTCCTCCAGCGTGGCGAGGGCGTCGGCGACCAGCCGCTCCACGGCCCGTACGTTGAGCCTCCGGCCGAACACCATGGCCATCGCCACCCGGACCTGCCGGACACCGGTCTCCAGCACTCGTGCCTCCTCTCGAACGGAAGGAAAAGGGGGTGGGGGCGGCGCGCCGCCCCCACCCCCCGAATCTGCGTCAGCTGGCAGAACAAGAACCGAAGAAGACGGCCGTCATGGCGCCCATGACGTACTTGAACTGCTTGGCGCTGGTCTTGATCGCGCTCATCGGATCCTCCTTTTGTCGCTCCTGGTGGACGCGTGTTCCGTCCCCGGCGAGGGGCAGGTCCGCGCATCCCTGGGTGACAACACCCTGGCGCGATCGCGGTGCCTCGGGCAATGATCGGGTCCGTTCAACGGACCGGCGGAAGCGGAGGGCGTCACCACCGTTCTCGCTGATGAGCCGGGACGAACGGGGAGTTACGGACACCATCCGACCGATGGGGTCCGTTACGGAAGGGGACCGCTCATGGCCAGATCCGGCACTGAGGGGCGGGGTGTACTGGAGGGTGCGTTCGCCCTCATGGAGGTGCTCGCCCATGGCGACGAGGTGGGCCTGACCAGGCTCGCGGCGGACGCCGACCTGCCGAAGGCGACGGCGCACCGGCTGCTCGGGCAACTCGTCGCGCTGGGCGCCGTACAGAGCTCTGCGGGCCGTTACCGGCTGGGCCCGAGGACGTTCCGGCTGGGGCAGGCGTGGCATCCGGCGCGGGCACTGCGGGCCGCGTCGGCGCGGCCGCTGAGGGAACTGGCCTCAGGGGGCGGCAGGTTGAGCGTGAGCTTGTCGGTGCCCGAGGCGGGGCACGCCGTCGTGGTCGGGAGTTCGCGCAGCGAGGTGGACGACGTCTTCTCACTGCATCCCGGGGTGGTCCTGCCGCCCGGGAGTGCGGCAGAGCTGATCCTCACGGCGTCCACTCCCGAGGCGGGGCCGCCGCAGGGGTGGTCGCGGGCCGCGTGGTCGCGGGAGGCCGCGCGGGCCAGGGAGCAGGGGATGGCCTTCCAGTACGGGCAGTGCGTGAGTGCGCTGTCGTGCGTGGCGGCGCCGGTGTACTCCGAGGCGGGGCACGTGGTCGCGGCGGTGGCGGCGACCGCGCTGGACGGCAGACAGATCGCCCTGCTGGGTGAGGCGGTGGTCCGTACGGCGTCGTTGGTGAGCGCCAACCTGTCCAGGCGGCCGGCGCCCACGGCCCGGGCCCGCCGCGCGTGGGAGTCCGCCCGGGGCCCGGCCGACCGGGCCCCGCACGCCCTGATGGTCCGGCGGCACTGACGGCGCGGGCCGGTGGGGGCAGCGGATGCCGCCCCCACCCCACACCGGCTCAGCGCAGGTCGAGGCGCATCAGGACCCGGGGGTGGCCGGCCAGGACCGAGGTGGTGTCGGCGGCGTGCACGAATCCGGCGCGTTCAAAGTTCTTGCGCAGGCCCGCGTACGCCATCGTCTGGTCGACCCGCGCGTCGCCGTTGTCGAGGGGGTACGCCTCGACCACGGGTGCGCCGTGGGTGCGGGCGAAGTCGACCGCGCCCTCGATCAGGGCGTGCGAAATGCCCTTCCTCCGGTGGCCCGGGCGCACCCGGATGCACCACAGCGACCACACCGGCAGCTCGTCGACCTGCGGGATCGCGCGGCTGCGTGCGAAGGAGGTGTCCGCGCGCGGAGCGACCGCGGCCCAGCCGACGGGCTCGTCGCCCTCGTAGGCGAGGACGCCCGGAGGGGTGCCGCCGCGGCACAGCCCGGCGACGTACTCGCCCCGGGCCGGACCGCGCAGTTCATTGTTGAGCTTCGAGGGGATGCGGTAGCTGAGGCACCAGCAGACGTTCGCGTCGGGGGACTTCGGTCCGAGCAGGGTGCGGACGTCCTCGATGACCGATGCGGGGCGGACTTCGATGGTCATGGGACCACAGTGCCACGGGTGACGGCGGGCCGCCGACCGGCGGCAGCGCCGGCCGACGGTTCGTTCCGCCGTCGGTAGGATCCGTCGAACTTCCGCGCGAGGCGCGCCTTTCGAGAGGTTCCGATCGGCGCGGCCAACCGCGATCCGGACGCGTGCGGAGACCCGGACACCTTCGACATCCACCGCACCGACCTGGGCAAGGCCCGCTCCTTCACCGCGGCCGCCCAGCACATGGCGTTCGGGACCGGCCTCCACCGGTGCGTGGGCGCGGCCTTCGCGCGATACCTGCGCATCCTGCGCGAGGCACCCGAGGAACGGGTGTGGACCGTGACCGACGACCTCTTCCACCTCTTCCGCGAGGGCGAGACCCTGTCCCGGCTGCGCACCTGGTCCCGCGAGGACGAGATGCACGACCGTCCGCTGCGCCCGGAGGACCTGGACGTGGTGCTGCGGATGGCCGCGGAGACCGAGGGGCCCGCCTCGGCGGAACTGGTCCGCTACTGGCGCGGCGCCGACCCCAGGCCTTCAGCGTCCACCGTCTCGTGGGCACGGGCCGGATCGCCGCCTTCACGGCCCGCCTCGTCCTGGCCGGCCCCGCCCGACCCCGAGGACCTCGCCACGGACCCCGTGGTCGCCGCGGCGTGGCGGTACACCGGTCTCACCGCTCCGGTGAGCCCCGGCGAGCACATCGGGATCAGCCGCTCGGCCGTCTCCCGCACCGCGTCGCGGCAGGCCTCCACGGCTCCCGGATCCCCGACACCCCCGCCACGGCCTGACGTCCGGCCCGCAAACGCGTCAGGGGCCGTTCAGATTGCTCTGAACGGCCCCTGACCTGCGACTCTCTCGAGTCGGGACGACAGGATTTGAACCTGCGACCCCTTGACCCCCAGTCAAGTGCGCTACCAAGCTGCGCCACGTCCCGATACCCGCTGACCTGGGGTTTCCCCTGGCCGAACGCGCATGAGAACGATACCGCATTTCCACGGGTGGTCGCGCGCGCCTTTCCGCCACCGGATCGCGATCAGGTCAGCCGGCCCCGCCGGTCAGCTCCGGATGGGCCGCGACCAGGCGCTTCGGGGCCGCCTGGCGCCAGGAGTCCGTGAGGATCGAGCGCAGCTCGGCCGCGTCCTGCACGGCCGCCAGGCGGACCCGGATCCACGCGTAGTTGTCGTCGTGGCCGTCCCGCAGGAAGAACTTCTCCGGTTCGGCCGCGATCAGCCCGGCCCGTTCCTCCTTGGGGCACTTCACCCCGATCGAGGTGTCGTCGTCGGCGAGCGCGGCGAAGATCTTCCCGCCGACCCGGAAGGCCGGCATGCCCCATGCCGGCTTCTCGGTGCTGTCCGGGAGGGACAGTGCGATCAGGCGGACGTCCTGCACGGTGGTGGCCATCCCCGGGACTCCTCTCCGGACGCCGGCGCGTGTGGGTCCTCGTCCGACGACCGTAGCCCCTGCCACCGACGAGGGGGCTCACGCGCGCCGGTCCTCCCGCTCGTGCACCAGGGCCACCAGCTCCGCGGCCAGCTCCTTCGCGGTGGCGAGCCCCTCCGTCCCCCACCGCCGCGGCACCACGTCCACCGCGCACACCGTGCCCAGGACGATGCCGCGCCGGTCGGTCAGCGGCGCCCCGAGGTAGGACCGGACCCCGCTCCCGTCCACCACCGCGTTGCCGGCGAACCGGGCGAAGTCCCGTACGTCCTCCAGCACCAGTGCGCGCCTGCGCACCACCACGTGCGGGCAGTAGCCGTGGTCGCGGGCCAGCACCCGGGCGGGGTAGCCGCTCTCGGGGGCGTCGGGCGCGTGGTGCAGGCCCGCGAAGAACTGGCGTTCCTCGCCGACGAAGTTCACCCCCGCGTACGGGGCGCCGAGGACGTCCGCCACGCGCCGCGCGAAGGCGTCCAGTTCGCCGTCCATCCGCTCCCCCAGCCCCAGTTCGCGCAGCCGGACGGCCCGTGCGGGCGCGTCCCGGTCCACGGGCGTGAGCAGCAGGTGTCCGGTCGATTCGTAGGAGAGCATCACGTTTCCCCCGATTCCGGTGACGATGGCGTTGTCGATGTCGATGTGCGGGCTGCGGACGTGCACAGCAGGTGACGGACCAGGGCGGCCAGCGTCACCGTCCCCGATCCGGCCCGGCGCGCGTCGCACCGCACGACGGGCACCTCGGGCCCCAGGCCGACCGCGTCCCGGACCTCGTCCGCCGTGTAGCGGTGGCAGCCGTCGAACTCGTTGAGGGCGACGATGAAGCCGATCCCGCGCCGCTCGAAGAAGTCCACGGCCGGGAAGCAGTCCGCGAGGCGGCGGGTGTCCGCGAGCACCACGGCCCCCAGCGCGCCCGCGCTCAGCTCCTCCCACAGGAACCAGAAGCGGTGCTGGCCGGGCGTGCCGAAGAGGTAGAGCACGTGGCGGTCGTCCAGGGTGATCCGGCCGAAGTCGAGCGCCACGGTGGTCGTGGTCTTGGCCTCGACTCCGTGCAGCGGGTCGGCGCCCGCGCCGAGGTCGCTGAGCAGTTCCTCCGTGCTCAGCGGTTCGATCTCGCTCACCGCGCCCACGAAGGTGGTCTTGCCCGCGCCGAACCCCCCTGCGACCAGGACCTTCAGCGTCGCGGGGGCGTCACAGTCGTCTGCGTAGGCCATCGAGCACCGCCAGGAGGAGGGACTGGTCATCGGCGGCGAACGACCCGCCGCCCGGATATCGGGGCGCCTGCGCCATGACGGCCCCGTATTCCATGAGGTCGGACAGCAGCACCTTGACCACCGCGGCGGGGAGCCGCAGCTGGCCCGCCAGCTCGGCGACGGTGAGCGTCGCGGCACCGGCGCACAACCGCAGCGCGAGGGTGTGCTCGGCCCCAAGCGGGACGCGCGGGCGTACGCCGGTCGCGGTCATCCGAGACAGCAGGTCGAGCGCGATGCCCGGCCTGGTCCGACCGCCGCTGGCGGTGTACGGGCGCATCACCCGCCCCGCCGAGTCGTCGACCCACGGTGTGTCCCGCCCCTTCCCGTACGCCCCCCTGCCGTGGGCCCTCATCGCTCCACGTTCGCGGCGGGCCGCCGGGGTGCGGCCGCGAGGTACGGACGGACGCTCTTGACCATCATCGCCATCTCGTAGCCGAGGACGCCGGCGTCGGCCTCCCGGTCGGCGAGGACGGCCAGGCAGGTGCCGGACCCGGCCGCGGAGACGAAGAGGAGCGCGGTGTCGAGTTCGACCACGACCTGTCGTACGTCGGACCCGTCGCCGAAACGGGCCCCGGCGCTGCGGCCGAGCGAGTAGAGGCCGGAGGCCAGGGCCGCCATGTGGTCGGCGCTGTCGGGATCGAGGCCGTGCACACAGGTCACGAGCCCGTCCGCGGTGAGCAGGACGGCACTGCGGGTGTACGGGACGCGTTGGACCAGGCCACTGAGCAGCCAGTCGAGATCCGAGAGCCGGCCGCCGGTCTTCGTCGCCACTTCGCCGCCCATGGTGGTGCGCTCCTTGCCGAGGTTGCTGGGGGTCATACCTGGTTCTCCGACTGCGCGAGGCCGAAGCCGCGCTGGAAGGCGGCCATGAGGCCGGGGTCGTGCACGGGCTGCCCGGCGTCCGCGGGACGCCGCGGGGCGGGCGCGTCGCGCAGCTGGGGCGCCAGGTGCTGCTGCGCCCGGCGCCGGGGCAACGTCGGCCGTTCCCCCGCCTGCCCGACCGGCCCCCCGCCGGGAGCGGACCGGGCCTCCGCCACCGGCGCCGGCGCCGGCCGGACGTCCGCCCCCGGGGCGGTGGGTCCGGGGTGGGGTTCGGGGCGGGGACCGGGGTGGGGTCCGGCGTGGGGTGCTGGGC